>CAJCIW010000069.1 GCA_903970455.1 Verrucomicrobiota bacterium
CGGCAGACGGCATATTCGGCAGACTGCACTTCGAGGACGCTTAGCTTTTCCAGCTCTTCTTTGATCGTCTGCATGACGTCATCCGGAACTTTCCGTTTTTTTAGGCGCGTTTCGAATTTCTCAATGTCGCAAGTTTTATCATCCTTTTCCAGCCCGAGTTCTTTTTTGATCGTTTTGAGCTGTTCCCGAAGAAAGAATTCCCGCTGGGTCTTCGAGATTGTCGCTTCGATTTTTTGATTAATGCTATTTTGGAGTTTGCTCAAATCCAGCTCTTTTTTAAGAAGCACGAGCGCTTTATCGATTCTACCTTGCAGATCGTAAGTCTCGAGGACCTCTTGCAGTTCTTCCCTTGAGGCAGTGGTCAGCGCGACGGCGAAATCGGCCAACTTTCCGGGCTCCGTAAAATCGGAATGACCGAGGAAGATCTGAAGCTCTTCTTTGAAAAGCGGATTGAGCTTGAGCAGTTCTTTGATCGTCGTGATGATGCTAATCGAATAAGCCTTAAGCTCTTTAGTATCTTTCTTTGTGATGATCTCTTCGTGATATTTGATTTGAGCCTTGAGGTGTTTTCCTGCCTTGAGCGGTTTAATAATGGAAATCCGCTTTTCCATGTTCAGGACAACCTGGGCTCCTCCTTGCTCCATCGGAATGATCCGTAAAATCCGGGCCAATACGCCGACTTGGTAAAGATCTTCAAACCCCACTTTATACACATTGATCTCTTCCTGTTTGGTCAAGAAGAGTCCCATGCATTTGTGCTCAGACTTGGCGACGGTTTTGAGCACTTCGTAATAGGCTCCTGGCTCGATGACGATGGGAGCTGCCATCCCGGGAAAAAAAGGGCGGCGGGTCAAAGGGATGACATAGATCTCGTTTGGCGCCTCCATCGATTTTTCTCGCTGCTGGTCTTGTTTCACCGAATCTTGGACAGCTTCGACTAACGCCTCTTCGATTGTTTCATCTTCAGTCATTTCGTTTTCGTTGCTCAAGGGGAACTCCTTAAAAAAATGGGGTCAACTGCAGTGGATTATTAAATAATATAGAAAATTGTCTTTAAGGACAGCCTTTTTTATCCTGAATAGACTAACAATTTACCAGTTTAAGAAAATACACACAACACGGCACGAAAACATTTTAACATTGCAGGAATTTTATCCTGTAAACTAATATTCCTCTATAGTTGAAAAACCTTGCTCTCTTAAATGAATAGTTTGATTTTAGACACAAGCACTGAATATTGCATCGCCGCCATCGCGCAAGACGATCAAATCGTTGCTCAAGAAGTTTTTCCTCACCAAAACCGCCTCTCTGAAACCCTCCTACCTTCCCTTCAATCGATGATCGAAAAGAATTGCGATTCCCCAAACAACATCGATACCGTTGCCTTGGGCATCGGGCCAGGCTCTTACACAGGAACACGCCTAGGCGCCGCTGTGGCTAAAACCCTTGCTTTCGGCCTGGAGATTCCCACAAAGGCCTTTGCCTCCCCTTTGGCATTTTTACCCGATCGAGAGGGAAGCTTTGCGTTCATCATCCCGGCGCGCAATGGGCAATTTTATGTTCTTACGGGCTCGCAAAGGGAAACAGATTTGCGCATTGAAACTCCCTTTTTTTTGAGGCAGGAGGAACTCGACAGATTGAGGAAGGCAGATTTTTTGATCTGCAGCCAAGTGGACAATCTCCCCGAATTTTTTAAAAACACTTCCTTAACTCCAGCGCCCAATCTCCCTTTGTTAGCACAATGGCTTTCAAAACAAGAACCCACTCCCCTGGAACAAATCGAATTAGTCTATCTCGGCACTCCCTAACTCCCTTTTTTAAAATAATTTACAGATCCCTATCCCTCTCGACTATTCCTGAACAGTTGAAATAATATCTCCGCTCTCGTACCATTGGGGGCAAACCTAAGAGACTGTTGTCGATTAAGGGTTTATTAAACTCAATAACAACTCAGGATCAAATGTCCATGCCAAGTATTAAAGTTCGCGCCGGAGAGCCCATTGATAAAGCCTTGAGAGCTTTGAAAAAGAAGCTTGACAAGGAAGGAATTATGAAATCTGCAAAAGCTCATCGATTTTATGATAAACCCTCTGTAAAGAGCCGGGCGAAATCTAAGGCTGCGCAAAAATACAAAAAGACAAAACCTAGAAATTTTAGCATGTAATTCTTAAATTTAGCAATCGGCACAGCTATTTGCTAAATTCCTTGTCGTTTAAATAAGCCCCTGCTATAGTCTCTAAAAAACAACACCGTGCTGCTTATGAGTGATTATTACGAAACTTTAGGCCTTTCCCGCGCTTCTACGCCTGATGAAATCAAGAAGGCGTATCGTAAAAGTGCCCTCAAATACCATCCTGATCGCAACCCAGGCGATGCCCAAGCGGAAAAAAAGTTTAAAGAAATTTCTGAAGCTTACGAAGTTCTCAGCGATGAGAAAAAGCGGCAGATTTATGATCAATATGGTGCCGACGCCTTGAAAGGCGCCGGCATGGGCGGACCAGGCGGAGGCCATGCGGGCTTTTCCTCAATGGAAGAAGCGTTACGCACGTTTATGGGAGCTTTCGGAGGCGGAGGTGGTGGCGGAGAATCGATTTTCGATTCATTCTTTGGATTTGAACCGGAAAGCGGAGAAGGAGAAAGGCAAGGCGCAAGCAAGAAGATGAACCTTTCTATCTCTTTCGAAGAAGCGATTAAAGGGGTCGAAAAAGAAGCAGCTATTACCAATTACGTCGCTTGCGGCAAATGCGATGGATCAGGCGCGGCTTCCTCAAGCAGTATCAAGAAGTGCACCCGCTGTCGAGGTTCGGGGCAAATCCATCAGACCCGCGGTTTTTTCAGCATGACAAGCGCCTGTCCCCAATGCTACGGCAAAGGGAAGACAATTACCGATCCTTGCTCTGAATGCCATGGAGAAGGCCGCGTTAAGAGCAAGCAGCATATAAAAATCAAAGTCC
>CAJCIW010000070.1 GCA_903970455.1 Verrucomicrobiota bacterium
AATAAAAATATAAAAAATAAGATATGTCATAAGTTGCAAATGCTTTACCTGCCCCGTTCTTTTTTTCAGGTCAGGGCCCCGGTGTCGACACTGTGAGCCGTCTCTTCCGATTCTTAGGGGTTGCCGATGTTATCCATTGCACCAGCGTATCCAAGGCATGGCATAATACCATGCAACACCCCAGCATTTGGTTTATCTTGTTTGAAACTGAATCAATCCCCCTTATAGACGGACATGATGTTAACGCCGCCCAGGAAGACTTCCAGTTCATGTACCTGAGGACCTTCACCGCTAAACAAATGGCTCCTTTAAGGCAGTTCGTCGGCATTGCACCTCGAATTGATCAGGGCGTATTTGAGATCTTTAGGACTGTCATGGACCCTTATGAGCCCCCAAAAAAGATGAACGAGACATGGATATTCGTCGTTGAACCAGAAAGCATCTACAGAAAAGGCGACAGCGTCGATGATAAACTATTAAAGGCTCTCAAAAACGAAGGGGATTTCAAAACAAACGCAGAGACCGGCGATCTCAAAAAACAAGAAGCTCTGATACCTTAATGCTGTGAACATTTTGAATATAGGCACTTGCGCAGATAGGCAAGAAGGGAATTACAACACCATTTCTAGAACTTCCAATGGGATTAAATTTGGTAATAATGTCCGGCCTGCGGTTATTGGAAGCTTCGCCCCTGACGCGGGCGTTCGTGAAAGCAAAAGTTTTGGATATACTGCGATCAGCTACGGCGTCGTTCCGGTTATTCCCGCCGAAGCTCGTCCTAGTACCCCGTTGGGGCTTGATGATTGAGGATCCCCTTGCAGATAAGGTTCCTTTTTTACTCCGTCGCTTGACATGGTAGGGTGGATCCATTATAAATCTTACAATTCTTTAGAGGCTCTTCCATGATCAAAAGCATGACGGCGTACAGCCGTGCCAGTGCAACTTCTCCTCTGGGCAGGCTTGTCATTGAAATCCACTCCGTCAATCGCAAGATGCTCGACATCTCCCTCTATTTGCCCAAAGACATGCTGAAGTTCGATGTCGAAATACGGAAATGGGTGAGCCAGCTGCTCGAGCGAGGACAGGTCACTGTACGTCTCAACTTGCAAAGCGAAGGGGTATCCGGGAAGCTTTTCTCCAATTATGCTGTGCAGCTCAAAACGCTTAAAGAGGGTTGGGACAAGCTCGCCAAAGGGCTTGGCTATGAACCTGAAAAAGTGGTCGACCTTTCTTTTTTAGTTTCCCAATGGCAAATGATGCCCGCCGCTGAAACGAAAGAAGAGGAGGAAGCGGTCAGAGCTTCCCTAAAAGGCCTTGTCGATGATGCCCTGCAAGAATTTATGAAAATGAAAGAGACCGAAGGAAAGACCCTGGCTCTGGACATTCAAAAACGGTTGAAAATCATCGAAGAAAACATCGCCGCCGTCGAAATGAAAAAAGAACTGCCGCTCGTTCATTATCGAAAAAAAATCGTTGACCGGATGAATGAAATCGGCCATCTGCATGGGGAAGCGGAAGAAAGGATCATGCGCGAGGTCGCCCTGCTCGCTGAAAAATTGGATGTCACTGAAGAGCTTGTCAGGCTGCGCGCGCATATCGAACAGTTTCGCCATCATCTCGCTTCTCAGGAAAAAGCTGTAGGAAGGACCTTGGATTTTTTGACCCAGGAGATGCATCGGGAAATCAATACGCTCGGATCCAAATCTGCGGACAGTGAAATTTCTTCTTACGTGATCAAGACGAAAAGCGAATTGGACAAGATCCGCGAACAGGTGCAGAATATCGAATAACGTTATGACGCAAAAACTGTTAGGAAATGTCGCAAAAGGATTTGTCTTCGTGCTGAGCGCCCCTGCGGGCACCGGGAAGACCACCCTAGTGCGGATGCTCTCTCAAGAATTTCCTTGCATATACGAGAGCATCTCCTGCACGACGCGGGCTCTGAGGCCGGGCGAGGTCGACGGTAAAGATTATTATTTCCTTTCAAAAAAAGAATTTAACGATAAGGTAGCAAAAGGGGATTTTCTTGAATATGCCGAGGTTTTCGGGTATCATTACGGCACTTCGCGAGAGCATGTGCTCAAGCAGCAGAAAACGGGCAAGCACGTCTTCCTGATCATTGATACTCAGGGGGCCATGCTTCTAAAGAAAGAAAATTTTTCTGCCATTTATATTTTTATCAGCCCTCCCTCTCTTGAAGAGCTTAAAGAAAGACTTGTCAAAAGAAAGACGGAAAGCATGGAAGCCATCCAAAAACGACTTTCTTGGGCTAAAGCGGAAATAGAAAAAATGGCGGAATACGATTACCACATAGTCAACGACAATTTGAACCAGGCCTATGCGGTTTTACGCAGCATTGTGATCGCGGAAGAGCATCGAATTAGAAAGGAGAAAAGATGAAAGAATACAAAACGACCAGAGATTTGCTGACAAATGAAAATCTCCGCGGACTATTTAAGAACAATTTCGAACTGGCAAACCAAGCGATCCGTTTGGCGCGTTTCTATATCAAATCAGGCCATGAGGTCTCCATGACCAAATTGCTCAATGAAATCAGACGGAACCCCAGCGAACAGTATCTTGCCGACCTCCAAAAAATGGAAGAAGAGGAAGAAGAGCCAGCTCCCGCTGAAAAGGTGTAGCCGTGCGTCAAAAAGTCCTGATCACTTCAGCCCTTCCCTATGCGAACGGCCCGCTGCATTTCGGCCACATCGCAGGAGCCTACCTGCCGGGCGATTGCTATGCGCGCTATCAGCGGCAAAAAGGCAGCGATGTCCTTTATATTTGCGGATCGGATGAATACGGTATCGCCATCACTTTGAGTGCGGAGCTTGCAGGCAGAACGCCAAAAGAGCACGTCGATCTATTCCATGGGATCATTAAGAATTTCTTTTCCCAACTCAATTTTTCTTTCGACCATTATTCTCGCACCACCTCTCCAGGACATACGAAGACTACTCAGCAATTTTTCCTGGACCTGCTCGCTAATGGCTATATCGAAGAAAAAATCACCGAACAGCTCTACTCCGAAAACGATAAGAAGTTTCTGGCCGATCGGTATGTGACGGGAACTTGCCCAAAATGTGGATTTCAGGGCGCGCGTGGGGACGAGTGCCAAAAATGCGGGGCAAGCTATGAGGCTACCGACCTCATCAACCCCAGCTCTAAGCTCACAGGGGCGCCGCTTGTACGCAAACCGACCAAGCACTGGTTCATGCGCTTCGACCTATTTAAAGAGAAATTGAACGATTGGATCTCCAAAAAAGATTGGAAGAGCAACGTCGTCAATTTTGCCAAAACATACATCAACGAATTGAAGCCGCGGGCGATCACGCGCGACATGGAATGGGGGATTCCTCTGCCGATTCCGGGCGCCGAAGGGAAAGTCCTCTATGTCTGGTTCGATGCGCCGATCGGCTATATTTCCGCCACCCAGGAATGGGCCCAGCTGCACCGGAAGCCGGATGCCTGGAAAGATTACTGGCTCGACCCCAAGACAAAGTATGTCGAATTCATCGGAAAGGACAA
>CAJCIW010000071.1 GCA_903970455.1 Verrucomicrobiota bacterium
GAAAAAATTCGGGGCATAAAATCGAAGTTTATGGCCCAGTCGGGTATATTTGACTACATTTCTTTTTAGATTCCGCTGAATTCAAATAAATTATTTACGAAATGCGGCGCCAAAACAGAAATATTTTGGCTCTCCCTCCAATCTTTTTATGAAATTTAATCCATTGAATATAAATAACTTACAAAAAAATCTCGCGCAGGTAAAAACTTTTTGATTTTTTTTTATTTTTTTTGTGCTAACTTTTACAAAAAATTAATATTCGACCTATATAATCATTTGTATAAAAATTGAAAAGGAGACACCATGAGCGAACACAGAGAAGAAGAACTTCCACCTGGTAAGAAATTTGTAACGCTTTCTGAAGCTGCAAAAATCAACGACGTGACGCGGCAGGCTATCTATGTCGCGATCAAACAGAAAAAGCTGCGCGCTTATAAAAATCCAACGCGTTGGATTATAGACATTGAAGATCTCGAGCGTTATCGGAAGTTGAAATACTCACGGACGAAGTCGATGCATAACGGGGAGTTGATTTTCGATAATAAGAAGGGTTTCTATTCCATTCAGCAAGCATCCAAGATGTTGAATGTCCCTTACCAAAAGATCTACTATGCAACAAGGATCGGCCTTTTAAAAGCGACGAGAAAAGGTTCCGCATGGGTCGTCCATGTCGACGATCTTAAAAAATATCAAGAGAGCTATTTAAATAGGCTGATTTCCAATTTCGATGAGGGAGTTTCGTAGAAAAAATATTCTCCAAGGTGAATATGAAGTTTCCAGAGCAGTGGGACTTAGACTGTTTTTTTCCTGGGGGAAGCCATTCAAGCGGGTTTCCCAACGAGATGGAGCGTGTTAGAGAGGCTATAGCCGCTCTTGAACCGCTTAAAGATTCAAAAGAAATTCTTCCTTCCATTCAAAAAATGCAAGAGATCGATATGGCTTTGCGCCAGCTCGATGCCTTTGTTATATGTCTTGAATCTCAAAATACCGCCGACCAACGTGCCAGTCAATGGCGAGCAGAACTTTCGGTCGTAGATGCGAAATTTCAACTCTTTAATCATGCTTTTGATAGCCGGCTTGTCGCATCTGATCCTAAGGTGTTTGAGGATCCGAGCCTTTCTGAGATTCGTTACATACTAGAAGAAAGACGGATGAGGGCAAGCAGAAAATTGTCACCAGATAAGGAAGGGGTGATTACTGAACTATCTATAGATGGTTATCATGGCTGGGACGACATTTATCCGACGATTGTCAACGGAGTGAAAATCACTTTTGAATCAGAAACACTCTCTTTTGGACAAGCAGAAAACAGATTATCGCACAAAGAACGGAAAGTTCGCCAATCGGTATTTTCTGCATTAGAGAATTGCTGGAAAGAAAAAGGATCCATTTTTTCTCAGGTCTTGAATCACCTTTCTGGATTCCGTTTACAAGTTTATAGGCTTAGAGGTTGGAATGATCCTTTACAAGAGCCCCTCTTTGAGAACCGCATGCAAAAGCAAACGCTGCAAGCGATGTGGGATGCTGTTGATGAGCATATTGGCCCGCTCCTTTCGTTTTTGCAAGCTAAAGCAAAGCTCCTTGGTTTAGATAAACTCGCATGGTACGATATGGAAGCTCCTCTTTTTGAGGCCCAGGAAAAGGTTATCCCTTATTCACAAGGGGCCTCGCTGATCATCGAGGAATTTTCTCGTTTTCATCCAAAACTGGGAAAATTTGCACAAAAGGCGTGTTCAGAAAAGTGGATCGACGGAGAAGATCGGCCAGGAAAAAGGCCAGGAGGGTTTTGCGTCCCGTTTCCTAAGTCGAAGCAAAGCCGCATATTCCTGACCTATAGCGGTACAATGGTCAATATGTCGACCTTGGCGCACGAACTGGGGCATGGATACCATAATACGATGGTGGAAGATCTTCCAAGCCTCGCTCAGAATTATCGGATGAACGTGGCGGAAACTGCTTCGACTTTCGCTGAACAGGTCATCAGCGATGCTCTTCTCAGGCATTCCAAAAATCGGGAAGATAAGTTGAATATACTCGCCGATAGAATTCAGCGTTCTGTCATTTTCATGATGAATATCCGGGCTCGTTTCCTTTTTGAAACTGAATTGTATGAAAGAAGAAAAACGAAATTTTTGTCTTCCGATGAGCTTTGCGATTTAATGCAGCAATCGCAGGAAACTGCTTATCATCACGCTTTATCCGTATGGCATCCTTATTTTTGGGCAGCAAAATTGCATTTTTATTTTACTCGCGTTCCTTTTTATAATTTTCCTTACACGTTCGGTTACTTATTTAGTCTAGGCTTGTATGCTCAAGGGAAGGAAAATGGAGCTGGATTTGCGGAGAAGTATGACGCTCTTCTCAGAGAGTCTGGTTTGATGTCTGTGGAAGACTTGGCAAAAAAACATCTCGGAGTCGATCTGACGAAAAGTGAATTTTGGCAAAAAGCCGCAAGAGCTGCGACCAGCGATGTCGCTGAATTTCTTAAGATTCTTTAACCAGGCTTACAAATGTCTCGACGTGGGTTGTCTGCGGGAACATATCAAAAGCCTGGATCTGTTTGATCCGGTATCCACCTTCTGCTAATTTTTGCAAATCGCGGGCGAGCGTCGCAGGCATGCAGGATACATATAAAATGCAATGGGGCTGGACTTCGAGCAGGGCTTGCACGACTGAAGGATGAAGACCTGTGCGAGGAGGATTGCATAGCACAGCATCCGGCCTTTCTTTTTTGAGGAGTTCGATTCCTACCGTCTCCGATTTTCCTTCGTAAAATATGGCCGAAATAAGTCCATTCAAAGACGCATTTTCTTTTGCCAGAGCCACAGTCTCCGGATGCGATTCTACACCGATCGATTGCCATCCTTTGCGTGCAAATAGCAGAGAAGTCAGCCCAATGCCGCAATAAAGATCGAGGATTTTGCCGCTTTTGCCCGGAAGCTCCTCGAGAAGCGCTTTGTAGAGATTTTCATTTTGTTCAGGGTGGTTTTGAACAAAACCAAATGGAGAAAATTTAGCCTTAAGCCCAAGGATTTGGATTTCGCACTCGGTTTGCCCCCATTGTTTTAATTCTTGAGGCGATTGCATGAGAATCCCTTCGCATTGACTGTTTTCAGCAATGAATTTCTCCGTAAGTGGATGGTTAACCGGGAGAAAAGAGGAAAATTGGAAAGCCAGCAAGATCCGTTGATCATTTTTAATTAACCGAACACTTGCTTCCTCGATTCCCTCGCTGGACAATCCTTGGAGAAAACCCTGAAGCTTTGCAAGGAAAGGATCCGATTCAGGAAGAAAAATGGCGCATTGGTTGACAGGGACAAATTGAGAGGGATCATGGCCGATATAACCCGCAACAAAACCGGTATTTTCTTTTCGTAATTTCAGGCGGATATGCCTTCGGTAATGCCAGAGGTCTTTTGCAGGGACTACGGTTAGGTCATCAATCTTGATCTTTCCAATTCGAGAGAGGGCATCTATGACGAATGCGCGTTTGGCGTGGATTTGCGCGGAATCTGTTAAATGCTGCAGTTGGCAGCCCCCGCAGGTTCCGAAATAAGGACAGCGGGGACAGATGCGGTCGGGGCTGTTTTCAACGATTTTAACTAACTTTGCACGGGCGAAATTTTTCTTTTTTGCCTGAATTTGAATTTCAACATCGTCTTGAGGAGCTGTATAGGGGACGAACACGACGAGGCCTTCGTGTTTTAGAATGCCTTCCCCGCCAAAAGCGATCGAATCGATTTTCCCTTTAATCCTCATGAATTGACAATCTGGAAATCGCGGACTTGCAATTGGATGCTCGATTTATTGAGAAAGATGTTGATGTGAGGGGTAAAAGCGATATGCAGGGTTAAATTCTTTTTAAGAAGGCGCGATCTTTTTTCCGCCATTCCAAAGGCGATCCCTTCCAGCATCCGGTCATTTTGCTCGAGATAGAGCTTTAGATGTGTTTTTCCCACCACTTTAGGAGGCCAGATCTGTTTTGCATCGCAATAGAGGATTGGCGCGGGATTTTCATTGCCGAAAGGTTCGAGAAGGCTGAAAGATTCCATGAAATCAAACGTGAGATCTCCAAAATTGATCTTGGCGTCCAAATGGATCTTGGCGACGACGTCTTGCTCTTTGAGCAGAGCGTCCGCAGAGCAGATGAATTTTTCCTGGAATTGTTGAATGTTCTCTTCCCGGATGGTCAATCCTGCTGCGAAATCATGGCCGCCAAAGTTTTCAAGCAGTTCTGCATTGTCGCGTAAGTGCTGGAGAAGGGGAAATTCGTGGATGGTGCGGATCGATCCTTTGCCAACTCCTTGGTCGATTGAGATCACAATGGTAGGACGATTATATTGCTTGGCGATTCTTGCGGTAATAATAGGGATGATTCCAGGATGCCATTTCTCTGAATAAAGAACGATCGCTTTATGGTTAAGGATTTGCGGGTTTTTTAAGATAAAACTTTCCACATCCTCGGAATCGCGCCTTTCGATTTTTTGCCGTTCGATATTATTCAAGTCTAATTCTTTCGCAAGGGATTCGGCAGCTACGGGATCGCGTATCAATAGCAGCTCAACACCCTTTCTGGGGTCGGCGATGCGCCCTAAACTATTTAAACGGGGTGCGACTTTGGAAGCGATGTCGATGGGAGTGATTTCCCCCAATTTCAAATCGCAGACGGTGAAGAGCTTTGCAAGGCCGATCCGTTTTGTCTTGCGCAACTGTCTTAGCCCATAGCGAACAAGAATGCGATTTTCGCCCAGAAGGGAACCCATGTCGGCAATCGTTCCGAGTGCGACCAGATCGAGATACCGTTTGAGATCGATCTTCGAAGCGCTGATCGATCCGTTTGAGATTAGGGCATTTGTGAGCGCATGAGCAAGTTTAAACGCGACGCCTACACCGGTCAGATTTCGATTGGGGTAGGTGCTATTGATCAGTTTTGGGTTTAACGTGGCAATGCAATGGGGGATTTTTGCTGTCGGCTCGTGGTGGTCTGTCACGATGACGTCGATATTGTGCTTGACCGCTTCTTCGATTTCGGTGGCGGAGGTGATGCCGCAGTCAACGGTAATGATCAGCTTGCATTCATTCGCAACCGCATACTCCATAGCATCGAGAATAACGCTTTGTTTCAAGGTATTGCGGTTCTGAATATAAAAAAAGACATTGGCCCCGATAAAACGTAAAAATTCAGTCAAGAGTGCAGCGGCAGTGATGCCGTCGACATCATTGTCTCCGTAAATGAGGATATGCTCTTTTTTTTTAAGCGCTTCTAGAACTCGGTCGACTGCTTTGTCCATGTCGGGAAACAATTGCGGATCGAACAGGTTAGGAAGTTTCGCATAAAGAAATTCATGGATCTCTTCAAGGGATTTAAAGTTCCGCGATGCTAAAATGTGTGCGGTGACCGGATGGATATTAAATTCTTTAATAATTGTTTTATGCCAATCCGGATCGACTTCTGGATAGATCCAAATGGGATCGCGGTGGCTCAACGTCATGTAACATCCTTGAGGGCCAGTTTGCTCTCTTTTTGCAGTTCCCGGTCATGAAAGTACTTCATGAGCGGAGCGGCGATGAACAATGATGAGAGGGTGCCGAAAATGACACCGATGGCCATGACAAGGGAAAAACCAAACAAAGTGCTTCCTCCGAGCAAAATCAAAGGAATGAGCACAAGAAGGGTCGTCCCGGATGTCATTATCGTACGGCTAAGCGTGATATTTACCGCATGGTTGATGATTTCCGTGAAGCTGGATTTGCGCATGAGGCGCACATCTTCCCGAATCCGATCAAAGACGATGATGGTGTCGTTTAACGAATAGCCCACGATCGTCA
The DNA here is from genome assembly GCA_903970455.1 of Verrucomicrobiota bacterium. Taxonomy (GTDB): domain Bacteria; phylum Chlamydiota; class Chlamydiia; order Chlamydiales; family Rhabdochlamydiaceae; genus CAJCIW01. The sequence continues at coordinate 5,830 of CAJCIW010000071.1, forward strand.
TCAATGCGGCAATGGTATTGAGATCGATCTGGATGCTTAATCCTAAACCATGCAGGATTGCGAGAACGCCGATAGTAAAGACCACATCATGCGCAAGGCAAATGGTCGCGCTGACGGCATATTTAAATTCAAAGCGGATCGTGATGTAGACGAGGATGCACAGAAGGGCAACCGCCAGTCCAATCATTGCATTATTGCGCATCGCGTCAGACATTTGCCCGCTCACCTCTGTCCAATTTTTGTCCAAATTTTTTAGCGATGAAGGTTCCACCATCAGCCCGGATTTATTTAACGATTGGACGACCCAGACAATTTTTGGATTCGTTTCAAAGGAATAAACGGGTTCTTTCAGGTCATATTCTAAAGGTAAACCAAAAAATGGGCGTCCGCTTTGCTGCAAGCTGCGGCTTAAGAAAATGCGGATATTATTTGATGGCGTTAACTCTCTGACTTGGAACTCTTGGTGCGTTGCACCAGCTTTGATGAGGCTTTGTTCAACAGCATTTCGATAATTTGCCTTCTGATCCTGGAGCTGCAATTCTACATTCAAAGCGTAGCCGCCGCTAAAGTCCATACCGAAAATACTCTGACGTTGGGCGAGAAGCATAAAGATACCCACGAGAATGACGACGGAAGAGAAAATGACCGTCTTCTTCGTGTGCTTGAGGAAATTGTAATTTCTCGCTCTAAACCAATTGAGCATCGAAAGATTCTTATGGTTGGGATTTTGGACCCATCCGGCAAAGAAAAAGCGTGTCATGAAAAGGGCGGTGAACATCGAAGAGATAATCCCGATGATCAGCATGACAGCGAATTGCTTGATCGGCCCTGAATCAAAATGCAAGAGCACAAGGGCCGCTATCGCCGTCGTCATGTTCGAGTCCAATATCGCAGAGAAAGCTTTCCGATACCCTGCATGGACAGCCGAAGCGATGCGGCCGCTGACAGCGAATTCCTCCCGGATGCGCTCAAACACGAGGACATTGGCATCCACCGCCATCCCCAATGTCAGAATAATACCTGCAATACCTGCCAAGGTCATTGTCGCTTGGAGATTTTGCAAGGTGGCCCACATGAGGAAAAGATTGAAAACGACGGCAATGGAAGCGACTATGCCTCCAAAACGGTAGTAGCCGATCATCACCGAGATCACTAACAACATCGATAAGATTGTGGCGAAGACGCCTGCAAAACGCTCCTTGGATCCCAGCTCCGGGCTGACATTTTTTTCAGAAAGAATATGCGGCATGAAGGTTAAAGACCCAGCTTTAAGATCTGCCTCGAGTTGATTGATCTCCCTCTGCGTAAAGCTGCCGCTGATCATCGCGCTGTCCCTTAAGGCAGAATCTAAAGTGGGTGCACTAATGACGGAGCCGTTTAATATGACCGCCATTCTCCAGCCGCGGCCGTTGGAATAAGCTTCTATCGGGGTTCCTGTGATTTTTTCTTTCGCAAATTGGGAACTCCACGCATATAGATCATCTCGTGGATTGATTTTCTGCCCTTCTTTATTCGTATAGGAACCTCTGATCGAAAAGGCGAGAAAGTTGCCTTTAGAAGGATCATAAGAGGCTTGAATGTTTTCCAGGTTAGAGCCTTCGCAAGCAAAATTGCGGAAGACGATAAGCAAAGGATGTGTTTGCCCTTGCCAATCTGTAAAATCTTCTCCGCGGTAAGTGGCGATTTTCGAATAGGTCTCGTTGAACGTTCCCGAAACAGCGGTTTCTTGAGGGTTGGCGAGCTTCATGCCATTTTCATATAGTGTACGAGCGGCCTCACTTCGTGGCTGGATCACATCGGGGTCCATCGAGTCCCCATACAAGTGCTTCCAGGCAATGGCATTGATATCTTCAATCCCTTTTCGATTTGTTACAACAGCTTCATTCCAGATCTCCTGAAGGAATCGGTTAGCTGAGTTGGCTAATTCGGGATTATTGGGTCCGAACTTTTCATTGACGATGTGGAAATACATCGTGGAAGCCTTGACGAGCTCTGCCGCAGAAAGGTTTTGGGACCCAGGAAAATCTAGGGTAATAAAATTTCCTTCCTGCCGGATGCTGACCTCCGAAACGCCCATCTTGTTAACGCGGTTGTAAAGCTCATTGATCCCTTGTTTGATGTCATTAGGATCGGTCACGATGTGATTATTGCTGTCGCGAAGCTCGATCTGGACAGTTTTTCCTCCGGAAAGGTCGAGCCCCCAATGGAGAATTTTCCGGTCGTCGCCGCGGAAGTATTTCACGAAGCTCAATTTAAAATTATCCCAAAGGACATTTTGAGTCGGCTTTGGAACATCGAATTTAGAAACGCCGCGGATGCCGAGCTTTGCGGCATAATAGTCATCGCGCCATTTCAACAAATCTTCATGGAGATGGTTATCGATCTTATTTTCTGTCAAGATCCGCTGTTCGACGTCGGTGAATTCTAAAACGGCGTACCGTTTCGTCCCATGGACGGAGAAATCTTCCCGCGTCGCTTTTAAGATTGTTTGGTAGTAGTCTTCCCCTTCGAAAATGAAATCTTGGGAGAATTCCGGGCTTACGGCATACGCGGCGCCGGAATATCCTACAAATCCATTCCGTTGGAGGATTTCACGGAGATGGTTGAAGTCTTCAATAAATTGCTTAGTCTGTTCCGACTGGGATTCGCTAGATACGCGTTGGATAAACTTGTCCATTCCTTTTGCAATCACATAGATGGAGTTCATGTGAAAGCCTTGGGGAGGGGTTTTTTTATTTAAAACGGGAGCGTAAATCACTAGCCCAAAGTTTTTCTCCGAAGGAGGGAGCTTGCTGTAAGTTTCGTAATCATAGATGGGAAACGAAGTGGGGCTCAAATCGGGATGCTGAGGGTGCCAAGTTGTCGATACGATTTCTTTGAGTTGTTTGCATTCTGCCGCGGCGATGCTGCTCAATTGCAGGGCGAGGAAGCTCTGGCTATTGTTAAGTTTACTTAAACGAATTTCAAATTGGTTTTGGAAGGGGGAGATCTCTTCCCCTGCCTGGCGCGAGGCCATAGCGATTTCATTATAGAGAAGTTGGTCGGCCTGATCCCGTAAATACGACTGGTTTGTGCTTTCATCGAGTTTTTGCCTGAATTCTGCGACATCGGCGTATAAGGAGACGAGGATTTTCTCGTTGCCCCAGTCGATCGACAATTTTTCGATGAAAGGGTTATTTCCATCCAAAGAGATTGTTTGGATTTTCTCATTTTTGCTGTTCTCAAGTGCACCACCCAAAGAGGAGAAGGTGGCAGGAGGTTTCCCCGCAGCGAACTTCTCAATATTTCGCTTGACGATTGCAGAGGCGAGTTCGAGGGTTTTTTCGCGGGAGGTCAGCAATTCAAGCCGCTGTTGCTTGCCGATTTCTAAAAATTGTCCTTCCCCCTTTAGCTTTTCGCTTTCATCGCGCAGCGCCCCTCTTTCCCCTTTAATTTTTTCTTTCATGCCCTCCATCGCGGCAATGAAATTCTGAATGAGTTTGTTCGGATCGGAGGTTTTGATTTGCGTGAAGGAGGCGAAATAGCGCGTTGCTACGTTTGAAGTTTCACCGAAGACTTTGGTAAAGGAGAGAATACTTTGCGCAATCTGTATTGCTATCTCTTGTTCATTGCGGTTATCCGACAAAGATTGAATATATAAAGCATTTTCTGAAGGCCCGGCAAAGGCGAGGCCGA
>CAJCIW010000072.1 GCA_903970455.1 Verrucomicrobiota bacterium
ACTAATGCACGGGATTTTAACTAAATCCAGGGGGTCAACCTTTACCTGGTCATTTCCTTATAAACTAATGTTTGTATTTGATTTTAACATTCTATTTAGTTAGAATGTGACAAATTTTTTGCGGTTAATTATGCCTGAGTATATCAGATTAAACAGATTTGTTGAATGCGCAAACCACTCCTTTTCTGCATCCTCGCTAAATAAATCTTTAATCGCCGATCCGAATGGGATTCAAGTCAGTTTGCAAGATATCCCATCTAAATATTCTCACGAAATTAGCCAGCAAAATAAAGCCACTTGGAGAATCTTTAGGGAGTCAACGGTCAGTGTGATCGGTCAAAGAAAATTTGATTGGATTTGCAATCGGTATCGCTCCCGCATCAATTTTACTCATATGGAACGATCTGGCAAGCCCCTTCTCCCTGAACATGTCGAATTATTCAGCATCGGCTCCAATCAGCTGTTAGCCCGTGATGTCAAAACCCGTTTTCCGGAGAAACTGAGAGCGATTACTCGGGATCAATTGAATGAGAGAATCCGATTGGTGCAGCCATTTTCTTTTGTCGGAAAGTATCAGGATCCCGTGAAAATCGCTGGTTCTCCAGGAAGTTTTCCCGCCTTTTTTTTCCATGACAAAGTGTTGATGGACAAAGAAAAACAGCTCCTCTTTTCCGATGTGGGACGCCTTTCTTTTCATGCCTGGATGGAGCGATTTGTCAAAGTGATTGTGAACCGCGAGCTCCTTGAGGGGCAATTGATCCCGGCGCCAGGCCAGGATGGCCGGATCGATTATTATAAGCTCCATCGCAAAATCGGTACGGGAGATGGTCTTGTCGCTTACGCCCTTAAGCCTGCCGCGGCCGATTCCACCTTGAAACCTATTATTTTCTTCCGCCCATCGCAGTGGGCATTTTCGAATGAAGATGCTTTTGAAACTTATTTGAACGATGTCCAAGTCAACGTCGGGGAAATGGGCTGGAAAAATGCAAAACCTTTATTCGATCAGCTGATGCAGGATCCCCATTTCAGACGTCCGGATGAAAAAATTTCGGTGGCTGGATACAGTCTGGGAGGGGCGCATGCCCAGCGTTTCCTTGAATTTCATCATCAGCATATCTCTTATGCCGTGTTTTACAGCGATCCTAGCGTCGATGATGCCACCGCCGAACGTATCCGTGATAAAATGAATGCCATGCCGCGAAGGAGTGTCCCGATAAATATTCAAATATTCCGGATGAAAGGGGATTTTTGCCATTACGTCGGAGGGAAACATGCGGGTTGGGGTGTCGTCCATCCCGATGTCAACATTCAGCTCATGGAATTCGACCATGAAAATAAGAAAGTCTCCACTTTCTATCTTCACTCCCATCGTATTTTTGATAACACGGTCTTTCACTATCAAATGCAGTGCATTGAAAGTAGTCAAGAACTTTTTAATCATCTGGATAACTCGAAAAGGGGTGCTGATGTGTTTTGGTATGAGAGAATGCGCCGGCTTTGGGGAGGAGTCGCCTTTTTCTCCTTTTACGGAATCTCCGAGACGATCAAGCTAGTTAGTTGGATCTTTGGAGTTAAAATCTTGCGCAGCAGCAACGATCCCGATTTTTAACCTGAGTTTTGGGTTCATTTTCCTCTTTTCGTCATCCATTTTTTGAAAGCAAGCGGAAGCAAGGCGATGAATCCTAATGCGATTAAGCTGAGTTTAAGTTTTGTGGTGAAAACGCCATCCCAGGAAAAATGCTGATGGGTTTCCAAATAGAGGGAAAGGCTCGATCCGCTTTGAGCAATCACATAAGCAAGAGGAATCACTCCCACGAGGGTCGTCCAAATAAAAGTCGCCATTCTCACATGAAAAATTCCCGCGCTCAAATTGACCAGCCAGAAAGGAAGAAGATGGGAAAAGCGCAAAAAAAGCAGATAAGACGCCTGATTTTCTTCGAATTTCTTCTGTAGCCGGTGTAGAAAATAGCCTTCTTTTTTTTGAATAGTCTTCGTATAGGCAAGACGTGCGGCGAGAAAAAACAACGTCGCACCTATTGTCTCTGAAATGCTTGTATATAAAATCGCAAGAGGCACAGGGAAAAGGAATCCGGATAGCAGAGTCAATAGTGTGGAATCAGGAATCACGAGAATAACGGATACGATATAAATCCCTAGAAAATAAAATACCGACAAAAAGGGATGATCGAGGACGAACAATTTCCACTTCTCATGTTCGTGTTTGATGGTTTCAAAGCTCAACCGATGGTGAAGTCCGGTCAAATAAAAAATAAGGATCATGATCAAAATGAGGGCAAAAGGGGCAATGGCCAACGCTTTATGCTTCATCATTCCGGAATAACCGAGGTAAATGTCCCTAAATTGCGCACGTCGTCCTTCGAGATAAGTTCATAGTGAAAATCATTTTCAGGATTGATGACTCCTTCCATCAGGACGGCTAGGCGACGGGGGTTGTTGCGAGAAAGCAATTGATGGGCAATTTCGCAAAAGCGCTCATAGGTTAGCTCTTTTAAATTCTCGATCCGTTTTTCTATCCATTTAAAATCGTGGTATTGAAAGGCCAGTTCGTTGAGTTGGTTCGCCATGCCCGGCATATTCTCCGGGGGCATTTTTAACAGGGTGATGAGCGTCGCTCGAATGCTCTCAAAACGGCCTTGAGGGATTTGAACAGTTAGATTCTTGTCGAAGGTTTCCAAAAACAATTCGAACCGCGCCAGAAGGTCCGTCGGGCTATGCGTACTGGATTGGACGGCAAAAAATTGTAAGAGTTGGCGCTCTTCTTCCGTGTTCCAGGCTTTAGCGATGTACGCGGTTTGCTGTTTCGTGCGCAAGGTGTCAAAAAAAGCATCGGAAAGAGCGTAACCTAAGACTTGTTGAATCGCTTTACGTTCAAAGCTGAACGGCCCCTCTTGAAGAAGAAGAAGGACCCCGCTTCCTTGCCGATCCGTAGATTGAACAAGTTTATAAGGACCGTATTTTTCCGAAAGGACTAACACTTTTCTCCTCGGATGGTCTTGCATCGGAAAAGCAAGAGAGCCTAATTTGGCTTGAAGGCCATGGATCAAATTTTGAGCTTCTAATTTGCTCAGATTGCCGTAGAGCATTCCTTCCGTATAAGTCGATTGGAACAAATTCTTGGAAAACAGAGAGAAATCCTCAAAAGTCACTTCTTTGATAGATGCGAGTTTTTCTATATCTGTAGAGGTATTAAAAAGTATATTGTCGAGATGCTGCATCGCCTGGCGAACCGGTAATTCTTTTGAAGAATTATCGTATTCAGACGCCAGCGAAGTGCGGTAGATCTCGAATTCTTCTTTGGAAGGGGAGACGTTTTTGAATGAGGAAAAGACTTCGTTTAGCAAAAGCGATGCCTTGTCATTGAATCCCAGGATCACCATTTTTAGCTCGAAACCTTCGATGAAGAATTTGACGTTGAGTCCAGCTTTCGAAGCAAGCGAGAGGCTTGTAGAAAGTTTTTCACACAACGCGCGTACATAAAGATCACCAAGAGCCTGAGATTTAGGCGATGCTTCGAGAAATGGAGATTTGAAGCTGAAGAGAAATGCGATTTCAGGAACTTTATAACGATTGTCCTGAACATAATAAATGGAGCATCCCTCATCAGAGAACAGCAATGCGGGACCTTCCAATGAATTTTCTAAGGCGGAATGCGGTTCTAAGACTAAATGTTTGGGCAGATAAGGATTTTCCGGGGGGAGCAGAATAGCAGGATTGGGTTCTGCAACATTCCAAGCGGCTAGCCGGGCTCGTGAAACTTGCTTAATTGCGTATTCGGCATTCATCCATTTTTCTTTGGTATCGGTTGCAATTCCAGTCTTCGTCGGATCGGCCATCACAAAATAGATGCAATTTTCAGCTTTGAGTGTCTCGACAAAAGCTTGAATAAATGGGGAGTCAAACCTAGAAGGTATTTTGGTTTTTTCAGGATAGGAAGAAAGCTCTTCGTAAGGCATTTCGGAAGCCATTTTCATGATCGTGTGAAAAGCATCATCACGCGACTGATATTGGTAATTGAGCTTGGCCATTGTCTGCGTTTCTTGGAAAAGATGCTCGGGGAACCCTTCTTTTTTCAATCGGGCAATGGCTTGATAAACGCGTGAGATCGCCGCATCGACTTGAGTGAGGCCGTAATCGGTGAGAGTGATGTCGATAGAAAAAAACACGCTTTTTTTACTGAAACGATCGCTGCTGATATGGACGCTTTCGGCGATTTTCTCTTTTTTCAACACCTGGGTAAGACTATTTTCTCCTTCCTGGGCTAAAGCGAGCGCGACAAGATTCGGGGCCTGCCGTTCAATATCTTCAGCAAAAACAGCAGGAATTTCCCAGTTCAAGGATAATTGCTTGATGTCTTTCACAGGCTTAATAAAAATCATGTGGCCGCGCTGGACAGAAGAAGTCAACTCGGCAGGAATCAATTTTAGAGAAGTTTTTAACTGCGGCACCTTAGAAAAGTCAGTAGCTGCAAGAGCCCGTAATTCCTCGATTGGCAGAGGAGAAACCATCACAAGGTGCATTTTATCTGCGCTGTAATGGGATTGGTACCAATTTTTTAGTGCCGACTGGGGAATTCCGGATAAAGTCTGTGCATTACCTGTAGAAAAGGCGCAATTGGGGTGGCTGGGATTTCCGGTCTCTTTTAGGATCATGTATTGCCGCCAGCCGTCATGTTCAATGTTTTTCGCATGCTCTTGATCGACGGCGTGCAGTTCCCGATTGATGCAGTTTGGCGAAAAAAGAGGATCGATGAAAAAATGGGAAAATCGATCGAGAGCTTCTTCGAAAGCGTCATTGTTAACCGAAAACATGTAGACAGTCCGATCGGACGCCGTAAAGGCGTTGACGCCCCCGCCATGGTCCGAGATGAATTGCATGTATTCAAACTCATTCGGATAAGCTTCCGTCCCCATGAACAGCATATGTTCTAAGAAATGGGCCATTCCGGGGTATTCTTTCGGGTCTTCCCATGAACCCGCATCGACCGCCACTCCTGCTGCCGACTGATCCGCTCCTGGATCGGAAATCAGCAAAACCTGGAGACCATTGTCGAGAATGAGTTTTTCCACAGCTCTTCCTTCCAGGGCGGGATTCAGGATCGGGAGAGTCGCTTGATCCTCGATGAGCCGATAGCCGCCTATTTGGGCAGGCGCATCTACCGAATAGGCAGAGAGTGTTACAAATAAAAGGGAAGAAAAGAAAACTGCTCTTTGGAATTTCATGGGGAAGACCTCATCATAAGATTATCCCCATCATGCATGGAAGGGATAGAATTTTGCAACTTCTCGGTCGGGGATGTGGATTGAAAGATATCTGGAGACATTTGAAAATTTCTATAACTTTCAAGCTTCAGCAGTTTATGCTCCGTCACGAAAACTATTATTCGATCTTGCTAGTGGTCCTTGACAAAAATTCTTGGAACAATTTCAGCGAGCTTTCACGCTCGAAATTGTATCAAGAATTTTTTTCAAGGACCACTAGTGAGGAGCAAGTAGGCGAACTTACTTATTAGTTAGGTGTTGTTGGAGATATTGCTCAAAATTGGGCGCGGTAGGGCGCGCATTTAACCAATCGAGATAGATGGATATAAATTGTTTTTGGGGCGAGTCACTGGATAGTTTGTTCCAGACTTCTTTTGCTTTAACGACTTCCAAACATAGTGCTTCATAATTTTGGTTAGGTTTTTCTTTGTACCAGCGTTTAAAAAATTTGGGGAATTGTTGTTCGGCAACGTCAAAACAATATTTTCTCCACGCCTTCCAAGCGCATGCTTTCTGTAAGAGTTCTTCAAATTCAGAAACAGACAACGAAAATTTCCCCCATTCAACGTAGGCGGCTTTGAACTCCTCTTCCGATAAACGATTCTTGTAAATCTTCCAATTATCATGGACAAGAATCATCTCCACTTGAAGATTCATAAATCCCTCCACAACTCCAGTTTCAAGCGAATGCATTGTTTCTGCACGTTTGGAACCAACACAATAGTGTTGTGAATCAACAAATTCCTCCACATTATTTTCTGATAAAATGTTTTGTTTTAAGACGCGAGTCAGATATTCGCTTGGGGGAAGGTTATCTCCTAGGGAAGAGTTGCTCCAATGTTTAAACTGACCGTGCACATATTTTGCAATCCGTCCCTGCTGATTTTTCCAATAGTCGACCTTCTTTGCGTAATCAGAGGGCAAACCCTGGTATGTTTTGGAAAATCGTTCACGGAGAAACGGTGGGATCTGATCCGGATCAATCCCGGCTGAAAGCTGGGCTAAGCAAATCTTCCATCCCCCATCTTTGCCTAATGAATCAGATGGAAAAAGCTTGAGAAACGCGTTCAAGCATTCCTCTTGTTGAATTTTGACACGCAACGCTAAAACTTTATGCAGGTCGATTTTTAAGTTTTTAAATTCTTTTTTAGATAGGGAGGAAAATAATTCTTCGATTTTGGAATCATTAGAGAACTTTCTTATAAGAGTTTTAAAAGGGATTTTTTCGCAGAATTTTTCATCGGAATTAGATTGATTTGCTTTCAAAATCTTCCCAATCAATTCATCTTTTTTGCCTTGCAATAACCGAA
>CAJCIW010000073.1 GCA_903970455.1 Verrucomicrobiota bacterium
TCCAATTTAAGTTCTGAAACAATAGTTTTTGTAACTCGTTGACGTGATGCATAGCTACTCCTAAGTTGGCTAAACTCGGGTAGATATAATTCACGCTCAACGAGTTCTTTTCATCACATTAAATTTTGTCCTGTACAAAGAAACTGGCTGTATCTAAGGAATGATTTTATTGCTGCTTCTTTTTCTTCTAATGAAATACATTATTTAAATATCTCTGTAAAAATATAGCTATTTCATTGAGAGCATTGGACATAATTATTTTTATTTGCTAGTCTAAGAATCGGTTTTTTTCATGTTATTAAATCGGGATGCAATTATGAATTCATGCTCATCAAAACTTGAATTGTTTATAGAAGGAAGTTCATTGTCTATCGATGATCTCGTTTCTGTGGCAAGTGATCTTAAAATAAAGGTTTTAATTTCTTCAGAAACTGAAAAGCGCATTGAAGAATCGAATCTTTTACTCAATAAATTTGTAGAAAATAATCGGGTGATTTATGGCGTCAATACTAGTCTTGGGGGTTTTGTTAATTGGTTGATCCCTGAAAGCAGCGCTCAAGAACTTCAAGAAAATTTAATCGCTGCAGTTGCTACAAATGTAGGCCCTTATTTAGAAGATCGTATTGTAAGAGCGACTATCCTGGCACGGTTAAATTCTTTGGCGAGAGGTGCATCTGCAATTTCTCTTGAGAATTTTAAAAAACTGCTGAAAATTTTTAACGCTGGGATTATTCCATGCATCCCTTCCAAAGGATCTCTTGGAGCTAGCGGCGATTTGGGTCCATTGGCTTGCATTGCTCTTGTGGCGACGGGAAAATGGAAAGCAAAATATAATGGTCAAATTCTACCTGGAGGCGAAGCTTTGCAACTTGCTGGAATTGAGCCGATGAAGTTAGGTTTTAAGGAAGGCCTTAGCTTAATCAATGGAACATCTGCCATGGTTGGTCTTGCTGCAATTCTTGTCGAACAGTCGATGACCTTGGTGAAAACTTATGACATCATTTCGTGTTTAACTTTTGAAAGCCTGAAAGTAAAAAAGAAACCATTCAATCCAATCGTTCATAGGCAGAAGCCTCATGTTGGGCAATTAAGGACTGCTGAAAACATATGGAAACTTCTTGTCGATAGCCAAATGATTGTCGAAGAAGAAGAGATCGAAGAACAGCTGCGGGCTCATCCGAGATCAAGTCCCATATCGACAGAAACCCCTATCGAAGATGCATATTCGATTCGGTGCACTCCTCATATTCTTGGGCCAATAAAAGATAGTCTTAAATGGATCGAATCTGTAGTGACGAATGAGTTGAACTCTAGCAATGATAATCCTTTGATTATCTGCGAAAACGAAGATGTTTTTCATAATGGTCATTTTCACGGTCAATATATTTCAATGGCAATGGATCATCTGTCAATTTGTTTGACAACTTTATCTAACTTGTCGGATAGGCGTATAGATCGTTTTATGGATAAGCATCATAATAATCAGCTTCCAGCATTTCTTTGCGCAGAAAAACCAGGTTTAAGATTGGGATTGATGGGTGGCCAGTTTATGGCGACTTCGCTAACAGCAGAAAATCGTTCTCTTTGCCATCCCGTTTCGATACAATCACTGACATCAACAGGTGATTTTCAAGACATCGTCTCTTTAGGACTTGTTGCTGCACGACGAGCCAAAGAAATATATGACAATACCTGCTACATTTTATCATTTGAACTATTGTGCGGTGCGCAAGCTGCTGAAATTAGAAATTCTAATCTGTTGGGAAAGGCTACACAACGAGTTTTCGAACTCGTTCGAGAAATCGTCCCCTACCTTTCTTCAGATCAATGTTTGACGGAATATCTAGAGCAAATTGCTCTTCTCATCAAATCTGGACAGCTTTGCGAAGCGGTTGAAAAAGATTTTGGAAAATTGCTAATTTGATTTTTTTAGATTTACGCAATACCATTGGAGAACGAAAATGAAAAATAGCAGCTGAGGGCCTTGCTCTGCACTTTTTAGTGATAGTCTACTAAATCCACGTCCTCTAATTCTCCACATTCAAAGATTTCATGAATTTTATAAATCTGTGGTGAACTTCTTTATTCAGCCGGGGCGGCATTCTTCGGAATAGAGCTGCGTCTCGTTCTGCCAATGGGCAAGAAGAGCAGCAGGCCTAAAAAGATCCAGCCCATCAAGAAAAAGCAATCGTTGATCCCTAAAATTTCCGCTTGTTGTTCAAGGGCGGCATTCATTTGCGCTAAAGCTTTTTTTCCGTGAAGGCCGAGGGCATGGAGTTGGTCGAGATACGACTGAGTTTGTGGAGAGAATTGAGTCAGGTTTTCTCCGACGGTCGCATGATGGTATGCGCTTCGACGTATCCAAAGGGTGGTAAATACAGAAGTGCCGACGCCTCCGACCATCGCCCGTACAAAGTGGAAAATGCCTGTTGCGCTGGCCATTTTTTGGTTGGGGACTTCTTGCAAGCACAGAGCAAAGAGGGGAGTGATAAAGAAAATCAGGGCGCAGCCGAGCAAAAAGCGGGAAAAGCCAATGTGCCAAATGTCGACATCGGTATCGAAAAAGGAGGAAGCAAAGCAGGAAACCGCAAAGAGGGAAAAACAGATCCCTAGCATCAGGGTGTGGCCGTATTTAGTGAGCAGCTTTGTCGCCATTTGGGTACAAAATAAGGGCGCTAGCCCGATCGGGGCGACGGCGAGCCCGGCCCAGATCGACGTGTAATTCATGCTTGTTTGCAGCCATAAAGGGACGAGGACAACCGACCCGAAATAAATCGCGTAAGAGATCGCAATGTAAAACACCGAAAGAGCATAAGTGCGGATCTTGAAAAGTTTCAGCTCGATCAAAGGGTGTGTCGTCGTCAAACTCCAAACGATGAGCAACGTAAAAGAGATGACGGAAATCACGCCCATGGAAAGCATGAGGTCAGACCTAAACCAGTCATACTGTTCTCCTTTATCGAGGAGAAATTGCAGGCAAGTGACTCCCATGGCAAGCAAGATCAATCCTACCCAATCGATGGGAAGGCGTTCGATTGGGGTCTCTCGTTCTCTCAAGAAAAACCAAAGAATCGCTGCACTCCCGATTCCAACGGGAATGTTGATGTAGAAGATCCATGGCCAAACATAGTCATACGAAATCCACCCGCCCAGGATCGGGCCTAAAATGGGCGCGGTGATGACGATCGTGCTCCAAAAGGCTAGGACAGCATTTTTTTTCTCGGGAGGGTTGTTCAGCACGATCAATGTTTGGCTTAAGGGAATCAGTGGGCCTGCGCTAAATCCTTGCAAAAAACGGGAGATGATGAGCATTTGAAAATCGATGGCAGAGCCGCATGTCCAGGAAAAAAAGGTAAAGAGTAGCAAGGAAATGCAAATCAGTTTGACGGCGCCAATTCGTTTTGTCAACCATCCGGTGATGGGCAGCGCGATCGAGTTGCCGACCGCAAAAGAGGTAATCACATAAGTTCCTTGATCCGTGCTGACGCCAAGGTCTCCTGAAATATACGGAATGGAGACGTTGGCAATTGAATAATCGAGTACGATCATGAACGTCGCCGCAGCGAGCGCGAACATCACAAAATATCGAATCATTCCCGTGAGGGGATTCATTCAGGCCCCGCGCTCATATCTTCGATAAAGGCAAAAGAGAGGTTGGCTTCGATCACCTGGACGATCAACTCTTCAGCTCCTTGTTCTTGGGTCTCGAAAACGTTGGTCTCGTAAAGCGGGCCTGCCGGCCGCTCGCAGGGGACAAACGGTTTATCGGTTTCAGTGACGTTCACATTAGCTTCCATGGAAAGGCCAAGCCGCAAAGGGTATTTTTTGATCTGGTTTTGATCGAGGACGATCCGAACGGGGATCCTTTGTACGATTTTGATCCAGTTCCCTGTGGCATTTTGCGGGGGAAGCACGGAAAAGACGCTTCCTGTTCCGCCGCCGATGCCGGCGATCTTGCCTTGAAATTTGACTTTCCCGCCATAGATGTCCGATGTCACTACCGCGGGCTGTCCTATCCGCATTTTTGTGAGCTGCACTTCTTTAAAATTGGCGTTGACCCACATCTGGTCCAAAGGAATGATCGCCATCAGCGGTTGCCCTTCGGCCACCCTTTCTCCCACTTGCACTGTGCGCTGGGCGACCAGGCCGGTGACGGGGGATTTAATCGTGCATCGCTGATAGGCGACATAAGTATCGCGGACTTGATTTTTTGCGTGGTCGACAAGAGGATGCGTGTCTAGGGTTGTATTTTCTATCTGAGCGACAGAGGCGATGTATTGATGTTCTGAGGCGAGCAGATCGGCAAACCCTGCCTGCAGGGCAGCCACGGCATGTTCATAATCTTCTCGGGAAACCCCGCCTTCGTCGACTAAATTCTTGCGGTGCTCATAATCTTGCGCAGCTTTGATGAACTCCGCTTTGGCGCTTGCAACGGCAGCCTCATATTGTTTCGCCTGCTCGAACATCTGCATCACATTGCGAACTGCGTTCCCAAGGTCAGCGATCGCTTTTGCCAAGGCTATTTTCGCATCGGTTTTGTCGAGTTCGACCAAAATTCTCCCTTGTTGAACAAAATCGGCGTCCATGACCGAAAAAGAAACGACGATACCTGGGACTTGCGGCGTTATAACGACATTGTTCCCATCGACATAAGCGTCTGTTGTGGTCTCATGAAAGCGTCCATAAAGTAACCAATAGGCCAGCCAAATCGCGCCAAGAACCGCAAAGATCAGCAAAGTGATGATAATCGCTTTGTTCCGTTTCCGGTTGTTTTTGGGTTGGTTCTTGTGTTCTTCGGTAACTTTTTTTGACTCGTTTGGGGGAATTGTGTGGTGCGGAATGGGGATTTTGGCGGGAAGATTTTTTTCTTTCTTTCCGTTGCTTTCCGATCTCATGCCGCCCCTCTCACAGCTTTGATCGGGGCTGAGTGATACCCGCCGCCTAAAGCTTTAACGAGTTGCAGTACGGCCAATAAATAATCTCTTTCAAGACCGAACAATTGAAAACGGTAAGCATGTAATTGATCTTCTGTTTCCAGGACTGTAATAATCGTGGCAATCCCGTGTTGATAGCGGGAAAATTGCAATTCGAGTTCTTCCTGGACCGTTTCCAAAGTATTGATTTCGCAATTCAACAGATCAAAGGATGCCATTAATGTGGAGATTTGGTCGGCGACCTCTTTTGCGGCATGGAGGAGCAATTCATTGTAACGGTAGGTTTCTTCATTGAAAGCCGCGACTTTATTTTTCAAATTAGCCTTCAATTTTCCTCCGGTGAAAATCGGGAGGTGGACGGCGGGGGATAAAGTCCCTTGCCTGCTGTTCCAGAGAAAGAGTTTGCTAAAACCTAAACTTTCCAGACCGGCGAGGGCCATGAGATTGACGCGAGGGTAAAAATCCGCTTGAGCAGCGCCGATTTCAGCTGCGGCAGCTTCGACACGCCAGATCTGCGCGGTCAAATCGGGACGGCGGGCGAGCAGGTCGCTCGAGAGGTCCGAGGGAATCACAAAAGGCCGCTCAAAAAGGGCACTCATCGGCTTTGGAGCGATGTGCACATCGGGACCAACACCGACAAGGGCGTTCAACGTGTGCCTGTCGAGAGCGATCTCATTTTCCAGCTGGAGCAGTGATTGCTCCGTCTCATAAATTTTTTGCTCTCTTTCCAACACAGGGGAAGCAGAGTCGAGCCCAAATTCGCTGCGGGAAACGCCCAGTTCAAAAAGGGTATTTCGATCTTCCAATCGGTCGTGAAGGATATTTCTTTGAATGAGTTTAATCTGCAGTTCGATATACGTTTGAGCAATCAGGGTGGTCAGCATCAACGTTGCCTGTTTTGCTTCCGCACGCTCTGCTCTCGCTTGGCCAAGCGCGGCTTTGTAAAGGTTGCGATTTTTTCCAAAAAAATCGAGCTCGTAGCTGAAATTCAACGTGAGATCGATTTGATTGTCAGTTGCGGGAATGGGAGGAGAGCCGGGAGGAACTGAAAAATAAGAACGTTCGAAACCATTTTTACTGAAATAATTCCATTGTTCTAAATATTCCAGATCCAGCCGGGG
>CAJCIW010000074.1 GCA_903970455.1 Verrucomicrobiota bacterium
TAAATATTTTATTATATTCATTGATTTGATATGGCTTAGAAAATTATGAGATCGATCGAACACCCATGAAAAAATTTGGCGTGCTCTGCGGCGCGGAAAAATCGCAAGAATGGTTGATTCCCTGGTGGTGGTCGCGCTATCGGGAACACAATGCATTTCCGGTGACTTTCATTGATTTTGGCATGACAGATGAAATGCGGTCGTGGTGTGGAGAAAGGGGCACTGTCTGTTCCGTCGAACTCGATGTTTCTTCCATCTCTCCTCGTGAAAATATTGATTCGACGCTGGCCAAAGAGTGGGAAAAACTCTATGGCTGGAGGGTGTGGAGCGCACGGCGCACCTGGTTTAAAAAACCATTCGCCTTATTAAAATCCCCCTATAAAGTCGGGATCTGGATCGATATCGATTGTGAAGTGCTAGGATCTTTGAAACCTTTATTTCACGATTTTGATTCAAGCTCTGAGCTGGCCCTCGTTCGCGAATACTCCTGCGAACATTTGACGCTGGAGGACCCTAATGTGCGTTATAATAGCGGCGTCATTGTCTTTCAAAAAGGCGCGCCAATCATTGAAAAATGGGCGGAAGGTGCGATCACTCAAAATCAGGTTTTTGGAGGCGATGATCTTCTGCTCTCCCATCTGATTCGTCAATGCAAGTCAACTGTGATCGAGCTTCCGGAAATTTATAATTGGAGAATGGCGCGGGGACTCAATTTGAATGCGGTCATTTTGCATTGGATCGGCAAAGGTGGCAAAGCCTATATTCGCAAGCATGGGGGCTTAAAACCTTCGCTCGATTCTTTCTACCAATCCTGGAAAGTTCTAGATAGTTTGCCAGGACGTGATGCAAACGAGCTCTTTGGGAATTTCGAATAGAAAGCGGGAAGGATTGGTCACAATCTCTTTGCCCATCTTTTTTCTTTTTCGGGCCATGCTCAAAGTGAGAAATTTTTTGGCCCGTGTCATGGCAACATACATAAGACGGCGCTCTTCTTCAAGGCCGGTCTCCATCAAGCTTTTTTCATGGGGAATGATATGATCTTCCATCCCGATGAGGTAGCAAGCTGTAAATTCGAGACCCTTGGCACTGTGGAAAGTCATTAAGCTGACTTTGTCTTCTCTCTGTTCTTTATCTTTTTGGACGATGCGTTCCTGGCAAAGAAGAGAATTGCTCAAAAAATCGGTAAGAGAACTATCTGCTTGTTCTTCTTCATAAATGGCCATCGAATCGACGCAATGGGCAACGTTCTCCCATTTGAAATCGCGCATTTTCTCACTTTTTACATCGTCCGAAATCGCCTTTCTGTAGTCAATTTCATCCACAAGCCAGGAAAAAGAGGGATGCAGAGGCCGCTCTGCAAACTTCTCCTGTGCGGTCTGGATCAATGCGACAAAACTGCGAATGCCTGCAACCGCTTTGTCCGAAAGATCGGTTTTAAGATCTGAAGAGAGCGGAGAAGCCATTTCAAGCAAAAGGTCCCATAACGGAATTTTTCGCATGCGATTGAACTGCGTCAAAAGGTCCAAAGTCTTATCGGAAATCCCTCTTCGAGGAACATTGATGATGCGCAAAAGGGCCTCTTGATCTAGAGGATTGGCAATGACCTTCAAATAAGCCATCAAATCTTTAATCTCTGCCCTTTCGAAAAACTCGGTACCGCCGAAAATCTCATAGGGGATGCCGCGCACCCATTTCCCCTCTTTTTCCCAAACAGCTTCCATCAATGCCAATTCCAAGGGCCTGGACAGAATATTGGACCGGTAAAGAACGGCCATTTCCCTCCAGGAAAGATTTTTCTCCTTCCGCAATTTGATCATCCGTTGGACAATCGACCGCGCTTCATCCACTTCTGTCGGAGCATGAAAAAGGGTGATCGGCTCGCCCGTTTCTTTCGTGCTCCAAAGTTCTTTGGCATGTCGCTGCGCATTATTCGCAATCACAGCGTTTGCTGCTTTGAGGATGTTCGGCGTCGAACGGTAATTTTGCTCGAGCTTGATCTGATTTTCTGATTCGAATTGCAGAATGTTCTTAATTTCGGCCCCTCTCCATCCATAAATCGATTGATCGTCATCGCCAACTACGCAAAGATTGTTGTGCTTGCTGGAAATCAGCTTGGCAAGACGGTATTGAATCGGGTTAGTATCCTGATATTCATCGATCATGATGTAACGATAGCGGTCCTGGTAGCGCTCAAGCACATCGGGGTGTTCTTCAAAGAGCTGCACTGTCAAAGAAAGCAAACTGTCGAAGTCGACGGCGTTATAAGCCCGCATGCAGATCTTCAATCGATCGTAAAGCTCCGCGCTGAAGGGATCATGCCAATCTTTTTTCTCAGAAGCAACCTGATCAAAAGAAAGACCGCGGCATTTGGCAAACGCAATCTTGGTAAACGTTTTTTCTAACGAAGGAAGCTCTCCTTCATGTTCAAGAAGATGACGCGCCAGCCCTTGCCCTAAGCGGCGGACATCCCCTTCATCGTAAAGCGTGAAATTCGGCGTATAGCCCAGCCGATGAATCTCTTTGCGCAAAATCTGCATACAGAAGCTATGGAAAGTGCTCAAGGTCACCCCTTTGGCAATTTTTTGCGAAACGATTCTGCCGACCCGTTCCCGCATTTCTTGGGCAGCCTTATTCGTGAAGGTCAGGCCCAAAATTGCCTCAGGAGAGACATGGAGATTTTGCAAGAGATGGGCGATGCGGTAGGCAAGCACGCTCGTTTTGCCGCTGCCAGCGCCCGCGAGGATCAGCACACGACCCTGCGCGGCCAAGACAGCTTTGCGCTGCCCTGGATTCAGATGGGAGAAGGCTTGTTTATTTTCGAGGGAATCTTCCATGAGCAGAATTATAACTAACGGGGAACTCTGGTCAAGAGACCTCTTGCATAACCTGCTTTAACTGAAAAAATCGATTGAGGTTATGCAAGAGGTCTACTGTATCAGCTTACCGAGCAATTTCTGCAAATCGACTAAGACGGCCTGCTTTGAAAGGGGGGCATTGCTTTTTCGAGGAACGACATTGAGTTCTAGATCTTCGGGCAGGGAAGAGTAAATTTCACGGAACGCCTCGCGGACAACCCTCTTGAAGCGATTCCGGTCATGCGCCTTGCCGAATTTTCGTGAAACAGTAATCCCTAACTTTGCTGAAGGAGCGTTTCCCTGACGAATATCTACAGAGATCTGTTGTCCAAAAAGGCGAATCGAATGCCTATGGAAGGAGGTGTATTGCGAGCGCGTTAGCAGACGTGCAGATTTAGGCAGTTTTTTCGTGGCCGGAACCATTAGGCTGTTGTCAGTTTTTTGCGTCCGGAACGGCGGCGGCGATTGATGATGGCGCGTCCGTCTTTAGTTTTCATCCGCTTGCGAAATCCACAATTCTTTTGACGTTTTCTCTTGCTGGGCTGGTAGGTGCGTTTCATGGAATTATTCCTTTATTTTTTTCAGTCTAAACTACTATATCTTACCCATTAAAAAATCATCAACTCAAAAATCCCAAAGCACATTTCTTTAAAAAAATAATTTAAAGCGGATAGATGAAAATAGGTTCGGCTGGGGAGTCTGGTCCATTTAAGTAGGCGGAGATTGACAGAATATAGGTTGAAAGGATGTTTTCACTCAATTGGATACATTTAAAAACCTGACGAATCTCATCTAAGAATATGCCCGATTTTGCCAGCTCCTCAATACATTGATAAAATGGCCGAGGGATAGAACACCAGGTCGAGAATTTGCCCGGAAAGTTCCCCATCGCTTGACGCAAAAGCTGGTCTCTCTTCCCTCCTTCAGCATGGTCGTGCAAAAGAATGATCAAGTCTATTAAAGTCTGTAGGGTAGCAGTATTCACCACACGATCACTCAATGTCAAAATCTCATTATTAAAAGACTTGAGCGAGGATTCGACACAATTCTTAGTAATCAGTCGGTTTAAAACAGATAGAAGACGCTCACCATAGACGGCCCCGCCCTGCCCCGCTGTAGAAAGAGCCTCTCGAACCAATGCATTTTCCTGATCTGTGTTCATGTTCAAAGAGAAAGCAACCGCCCCGCAATTCTCGATTACCGAAAGAGTTTTTGTCCTATATTCCAGCTGTTCGCTTTTAAGGCCGTCAAGCAAAAGGTGGAATAATTCGGATTGCTGTTCCTCCGTGATTTTAGATGCAAAAAGGAGCCTGAATGTCAATATCAACCGTTGATCATCTTTATCGCACGACTCGAAAAGAAGCTTCCTGCACCTATTCAAAACCTCTTTGCAGCCAAAGCCTGCCACGACAATTGGTTCGGCAATTTTCCAAGCTTTTCTAATATCGTCGCCGTCTGCGTTGAAGAAACAGTCGATCACAAATGAGACATAGCGATGCATGAGCGTTTCACAGTCCGGATGTGCTGCCAAATCTTTGAAGATACGATAGGATAATCCGTCGTGAAGCCCATAATTAGCTTGATTATCGAGAGCATGTGCGACAATCTCTTTTACCGCCTCCAGATTTTTGCCATCGCGGGTCGCACGCTCATAATAACCAGGGGCCGTCCTACTGAGTTCCTCCAGCAATTTTTCGGGGGTGATCCCGTCCTTCAAGCGGTAATATCTGACATGGTTTCCATAACCGGACGGCACATAGAACAATCTGTGTTTATACACAGCCCTTCTTCCCCATTTGGACTCAATCAAATCCTCAGCGCAGTAAACACCAAAATGCATCAATTCACTGGGATCCGAAGGGAGATTGGCCGGGTTTCGGATATAAACAACTAGGTCTCCTACTCGGGGAGTTGAGGTTTGAGTAAAAAAAATTTCAATCATTCGATATCGGGCTAGTGGGTCGTGAAATTTCCCGGCTTCCTTAGGGATGCCATATGTTTCTAAAATTTTCCCAAGGGCGTATTGAAAGCAAACCCCCTCTTCAAAATGGATAAAATCCAGCTGTTTTGCTCCTGTAAGGAGGCCTTTGCTGGAGGTTTCATTCAATCTTTGACGCAATTCAGCAGCAAGAGGATGGTCCTTTAGAAATAGCGTGTTGTCTTCGAGTCTCGCTGGGACCATCGCTTCCGCAAGACATTCAGGGATATCAGAAAAGGGCTTTGAGTAAGGCTTTTTTTTCATGATCCGATAATAAACCCCAGTTACGCTAGAACCTAGCGCATGATCTTGTGAGTCATTCCTGATGAAAAGGTCTGAGTTTTCGGGGCTCTCCACTCGCTTAAAATAATTTTTTAAAACAAATCCGATTCCATAGGCATCTTTTTGAGCGAGGATTGTTTTTTTAGGCGTTAAAGTGTTTCTTTCTATTTGATCCAATAAGGAAAGAATTTTAACTTCATGATTCACAATACTTTGAAATGAAACACTCATAAAACAAATTAATTATAATT
>CAJCIW010000075.1 GCA_903970455.1 Verrucomicrobiota bacterium
TGTCCTTCACAAACCTCTTCGTAGCTAGGATGGGCAACAACACCGCCGGCGTATCCGGAGGATACCGAAATCACACCGGGCAGATGATCAAAGATCGGCTCCATACACCAAAAACATCCGCCGGCAAAAACAGCTTCTTCCACATTGCTTCCCTTTTTTAGAATGTATACATGTATTTTATTTTTTTCAACCATGTTAAAAAATGGGTTTTCATTTATAATTTGGGTAACAAAGAGGTGATTACGAGCTGCAATTTAATTTTTAATAGAGATTCTAGAAGCAAATCTTATGCGGTTCAGCCGAACCCAAATTTAAACCTTACGATCACTATTCCGAAAACCATAAAAAATAATTTTAATCCCTCAACACTCACGACGTATAACCCTCGCTTAGAAGTCAAAGCTACGAATAATTGGATTGTAGATGTGTGGAATAAGTCCGTGGTATGTCTGAAGAATCTATGGAATAGCCTTACTGCGTGTTTGGGGTTAAAAACCAACAGCAGTACCAACGACTTCAATCTCTCCATCAATCCGCGACAGCATGCGCATCATATTAATAACCCAAATAAACGATTCGTTTATGATCGACTTCTGGAAGGCCGCACCGTTGCCGGGCAAGTCATAATCACAAAAAGCAGCCTGAATGATACTCAGTCCCTCGAAGCTAAAGCTGTTTTCCCTCCGGCAAGGACGCCTGTGGGCGTTGTCAACGGAACCTTTCGGTACGATGCTTCGACACCAGACACAGTTCACTGGACAGCAAACTTTGCCGACTCGCAACTATTTGGATTTTGCGAAGGACCGCTTCTTGCCCAAGATGAACTCCAAGTCTTAGAGCACCCTGCACTGGCCCATGCCAAAAATGCGCTTGCGCCCCATCAACGCACTCTTCAGAATAACGATGTTGCCCTTTTCCAGAACGTGCCTCGATTAGGTGCGTTGGATACAACTACCCCTATTGCCGGCCGCTTCACTCCTCAAACCTTATATGGAAATTATTTTGCGCAGGCCTCTCAAGCAGAGATTTCATCCCGCCTAACACGTTTCGACAATCCTGTCGCCAGCAACATCTATGCTATTGTTGCTTCCCATATTCCTCCCTCATTGAATGGCCATCCTTATCTAAGAAAAGATCTCGAAAAGCCGTTTTTCACTTTATACAACGCCGCTCAAGCGATTAAAGCCGCTTCTCCTGGCAAGATAAACATCATGCATAACGGGAACTGGGGTATGGGAGCTTTCGGGAACGACCCTAAAACAATGTATCTGTTGATCCTTGCTGCCGCAAGATTCGCAGGAGTCGACGGACTGCGCATCTATCCAATGACAAATCAAAACCAGCTCCAAGCGGCAACTCAACTTTTAGGACACATCGAACAGCAGTTTCCTCAGATGACCGCAGGGCAATTCCTCGATCATCTTACAGCTAACGCGGCTACATATGGACTGCGATATGGCGTAGGCAACGGAACTTAAAAATTCCATTGTATAAAATACCTCTTCCAACTTAATGATTGGGGAAAAACCCTTGGTCATTATGCAATTTCGCCAGCTCGGAAAATCGAATATCAAAGTCACTCCCATTATTTTAGGCACATGGGCTATTGGCGGGTGGATGTGGGGCGGCACGGACGTCAAAAAAGCGATCGAGGCGATTCAAGCAGCTATTGAAAATGGGATCACGACGATCGATACCGCTCCTGCATACGGAATGGGCTTAAGCGAAGAGATCGTGGGAGAAGCCATTAAAGGGAAAAGAGACAGGGTTGTCCTCGCGACCAAATGCGGTCTGCGCTGGGATGAATCCGATCCTACGGTCCGTTCCCCAAATCGCGACTTTAACAAAAGTCCTGTCGAAATCCGGAAAGACTTGTCGCCTAAAGGGATTTTTCACGAATGTGAAGAAAGCATGAAGCGGATGAAAGTGGACATGATCGATATTTATCAGATCCATTGGCCTGATCCCGGTACACCTATTGAAGAGACGTGGAATGCCATGGCTCAATTAAAGAAGCTAGGAAAAGTGCGCGCTATCGGCGTCAGCAACTTTGATCTTCCTCTGCTCAAAGCCGCTCATGCTGTCCATCCCGTCGATTGCATCCAGCCTCCCTATAGCCTGATTCGTAGAGGAATCGAAAAGGATATCATTCCTTTTGCCCAGTCGAATGGGATTTCGGTCATCGTCTATTCCCCGATGGAAAGAGGGCTACTAACAGGTAAATATAAGCCAGGGTATCTCTTTCCGGCAGGAGACCATCGTGCGGACAAAAAGACATTTAAACCGGAATATTTAAACCATCTTCACGAAGCCCTTACCAAGATCGAACCCATCGCCAAAAAACATCGGGTCTCGCTGGCAGAAATTATCATCAACTGCACCATTCATCGCCCTGGGATCACCGCCGCTCTTGTCGGCGCCCGGGATGCAAAACAAGCTGAGGAAAATGCTCGGGGAGGCAAGCTTTCCCTCTCTCCTGAAGAGCTGAACCTCATTGCCACCACATTGTCCAAAGATGAACTGCAACGCCAGCTTTATGAAGATTAAGATGACATCTACAAAGTGAGGTTCTGTCGATTTTTCGGTTCTTTTGAGCCGATTTTCGAATTCTTTTTTTGGGGGTTGTATCAACTTGGGTATAATCCAGAAACTCGACAAACCCTCACTTTATAGACATCCTCTAAATTCTATTGATATGAATAAGATTGTCGAGGGCAGCCATGTACGCCCTCTCCAATTTCAAATTTACCCCTTCCAGGGCACGCAAAAGTTCCTGGCTATTTTCAATAAAGCGGGCGACTTTGCCGCTTTGCCAAACTTTTGGGGGATGATCGAGAAGATCGCGCAAATTTTGCGTCCGATCGGCTAATTTGATCGCTTTTGCCTCCCTCGACATCTTATCAGTTTGAACGGAAAGACCCAGTTCAGGGCGCAGGGTCAACTGTTCGACGAGTTGTAAAACTTCAACCCCAAATGCAGCCTCGATTTCCGCAGACACTGTCTTTGTATCTTCCAATATTTCGTGCAAAAAAGCAGCGGCAAGGAGATCACTCTTCCTAAATCCCGCTTCTTCCCAAAGGAGTAACACGACCCGTAGGGGATGAACAATGTAGGGCACCCAGTCCGCGTGATTCCTTACTTGGGCCACATGTTTGAACGCTGCAAAATCCAGCGCAGCCATGATTTTATCAAAATTGACGTTTCTGCGATTCTCTTGCTTCCAAACTTGAATCAAATGCTCAAAATCGCCTAGGACAATGGGGTTATTCCGATAAAGGGATCCCAAATTCCTTCGCACAGCATGGATTGTTTCATCTATCGAATTTGCCAAAAAAATATGAACTCTGGTTAGGGGTTGTAAGAAAATAACTTTTACACTTGTCGAGGGAAAAATCGACTAATCTTTAGACGATTTTCGTTGGAGGTGTTCCTGTCACACCTGCAAGAAAAAATCCTCAAGATTTGAACCGTTTTTC
>CAJCIW010000076.1 GCA_903970455.1 Verrucomicrobiota bacterium
CCACATCTAGGGTCTTGTGAGCTCTATTTTCATCATAATATAGTCAAAGACATCCCAGAAGTTTACAGCCTCTTCTACTGCCATAACACTGGCGGACCGACTGAGTTAGGGTTCTACCATTACCCCACTGCCCCAGGCTCATTCTGGGACAGAGGAAATTATACTGAGCTTTTTAGCACAACTTACTAACCAGGCCCAATTCCGAAACGCGATAGCGGATTATCCTCGGTCCCTGTACAATGATTTATTTTTATTAGGGAGAGAAAGTCGTGAAAAAAGCTTTTATTACGGGGATGACAGGTCAAGACGGCTCTTACCTGGCAGAACTTCTCTTAGAAAAGGGATATCGTGTGCATGGGCTTGTGAGGCGCTCTTCCAGTTCGAATTTGCATCGCATCCAGCATCTCATCGACTCTTCTGAACACATCTCTTTGCATGAAGGCGACCTCGCGGATTCCTCTTCTTTAGAAAGGCTTATCGACGAAATTCAACCGGATGAAATTTACAATTTGGCTGCAATGAGCCATGTGAGGGTGTCTTTCGAGATCCCTGAATACACAGGCAACGTCGATGGCATTGGCGTGTTAAGGCTTTTGGAAGCGATGAGAAAAAATTGCCCCCAAGCGCGCTTTTACCAAGCCTCGACGTCCGAACTCTACGGCAAGGTCCAACAAATCCCTCAGTGTGAAACAACGCCTTTTTATCCGCGGTCTCCTTATGGAGTCGCGAAGCTCTTTGCGTATTGGACAGTCGTCAACTACCGGGAAGCCTACGATCTCTATGCTTGTAACGGGATTTTGTTCAACCACGAAAGCCCGCGAAGGGGGGAAACCTTCGTCTCAAAAAAAATCACGTTAGCTGCGGCTAAAATTGCAGCCGGATTACAAGATAAACTCGTTCTCGGCAACCTCGATGCGAAACGGGATTGGGGTTACGCAAAAGATTTCGTCGAAGGGATGTGGCTGATGCTCCAGCAAGAAAAGCCGGAAGATTTCGTCCTTGCCACTGGAGAAACGACCTCCGTACGCGAGTTTGTTCGGCTCTCATTTGAAGAAGTGGGCATCGAAATCGAGTGGTCAGGGGAAGGCGTCAACGAAAAGGGGTACGAAAAAGGAACCCAGCGGCTCGTCGTCGAGGTCTCCCCAGAGTTTTTTAGGCCTTCCGAGGTCGATCTTCTGATCGGCGATCCCAGCAAAGCCAAGAAAATGCTCGGCTGGTCCTCCAAAACATCGCTCAAGGAACTCGTCCAAGTCATGATGCAGCATGATTTGGCCCAAATGCGCGGGCCGGCGCGAGAGTTTTCTCATGGAAGCCTTTGTTAAAACCGCTCTCGTTTACGATTGGCTCGTAACGATGGGGGGAGGGGAAAAAACTCTCGAGGCGATCTATGAGCGCTTCCCCTCCCCCATCTATACACTTGTGCATCATCGGAAGGCGATGGCGCAAACCGCTTTGGCACGAGCGGAGGTGCATCCCTCCTTTTTGCAAAAAATTCCCTTCTCTACGTCTTGTTACCGCTATCTGCTCCCTTTTTTCCCTTCTGCGATTGAGCAATTCAACTTGAACGATTACGATCTCATCCTCTCGACCTCGCATGCTGTGGCCAAAGGGGCGCTTACCCATTCAGGACAGCTCCATCTTTGCTACTGCCTCACCCCGATGCGTTACGCATGGGATCTGAGCCATCACTACTTACAAGATCTTGGACCCTTGCAAAAAAACCTTGCCCGCATCGCCCTGCACCGGATGCGGAATTGGGACATTGCCTCTTTGAATCGCGTCGATCATTTCGCAACGATCTCCCATTACATCGCAAGGCGGATTAAGAAAATTTATGGCAGAGATTCCGAAGTCATTTACCCTCCCGTCGACACGGATAAAATTTCTTTTCAGGAAGCCAAAGAAGATTTCTATCTAACCGTCTCCCGTCTTGTGCCTTACAAAAAAATCGATCTCATTGTGGAGGCCTTCTCCCAAACACCGCATAGGAGACTCGTCGTGATTGGCGAAGGGCCTGAGATGAACAAGATCAAACAGAAAGCGGGAAAAAATATTGAGATCTTAGGACATCAAACCGATCAAGTTGTCCACGATTATATGAAGAAAGCCAAAGGGTTCCTGTTTGCGGCGGAAGAAGATTTTGGGATCGTCGTCGTTGAAGCGCAAGCGGCGGGCACTCCCGTCATTGCCTATGGTCGGGGCGCGGCGCGGGAGACCGTCATTGAAAGGAAGACAGGCCTTTTTTTTGATGCGCAGACAGTTGACAGCCTCTTAAAAACAATGAAAGAGTTTGAGCAACACACCTTCGACCCGTCCGCCATCCGACAACACGCTCAGCATTTCAATAAATTGCGTTTCCAAAGAGAATTTCACGATTTTGTCACACGTAAATTAAGGGATTTTCATGAAAATCATCATTCTTGCAGGCGGTAGCGGAACTCGGCTTTGGCCCTATTCGAGAAACTGCTTTCCCAAACAATTTTTGCATTTTGGCGATCAACGCTCCCTTCTACAGAAGACGATTGAACGGTTCAACGGCTACTGTCCTCTCTCCGATCTATTGATTGTCACCAATCAAGCTTACTTTCATCTCGTTAAGTCACAAGTCCGGGAAATTGCTCCGGAATTGGAAAAACAGATCTTAGTCGAACCCGAGCGAAGAAATACTGCGCCTGCGATTGCTTTAGCGATCGCCTATCTGCAAAAGGAAAAAGGAATGTCGCCGGAGGAATCCGTTCTAGTCTGTTCCTCCGATCATCTCATTTCTCCCCCGGAAAAATTCTTGGAAGCTGTGACCAAAGGAGAAAGTTCCGCGAAAAAAGGGGTCCATGTCATTTTCGGAGTCCGTCCTCACAAGCCTGAGACCGGTTATGGATACATCAAAACAGGCCGCTCCGTTTCCGAGGAAACATTCCAAGTGGAAGAATTCGTCGAAAAGCCCAATCTCGAATTGGCTCAAAAGTATCTCCTCGACGGCCATTATCTTTGGAATTCCGGGATTTTCCTTTTTCAGGTGAAAACACTTCTTGAGGAGATGCAGGACTACTCCCCAGTTATCTTTGAAAAAATGCAAAACTACGACCAATGCCTGGCTGGTTTCGCAGAATTGCCCGATATCTCCATCGATTATGCTCTGATGGAAAAATCGAAAAAGACAGTCGTTATTCCCTTGGAAACGACCTGGTCCGATGTCGGATCGTGGGACAGTGTTTACGAGCTTCTTGAAAAAGATGAAAATCAAAACGTGAAAATTGGCAATATTCTCGATATAGACACCCAAAATTGTCTGATCATGGGGGGCAAGCGTTTGATCTCGACAATTGGCCTCAATGATCTCCTCGTCATTGAGACCGAAGACGCGCTGTTCATCGGGAAAAAAGGGGAATCCCAGCGGGTAAAAAACCTCGTGGAAGAACTCAAGAAAAGAAACGCGAAGGAACCATTCGAAAATTTAACTTCCCACCGTCCGTGGGGTAAATTTACCGTCTTGGAAGAAGGAAACCGTTATAAAATCAAACGGATCGTCGTGGATCCCGGAGAGAGATTAAGTCTGCAGATGCATTATCACCGCAGTGAACACTGGGTAGTGGTCAAAGGTACCGCAAAAGTGACGATTGGCGAAAAGGAGCTCCTTGTCCACGAGAATGAGAGCGTTTTCGTTCCCAAGTCGGAAGTCCACAGATTGGAGAACCCAGGAAAAATCGCTTTAGAACTCATCGAAGTTCAGGTAGGAGAATACGTTGGGGAAGAAGATATCGTCCGCTTTGAGGACATTTATGGACGTCATCATGAAATAGCGAATAAAATAATGTGACAAAGATAGAACTTTTCCAGGGCGCTCTATGCTTTACTCCTATTTGGGGTATTATCGATGTGTTGCTCATCTTTCACTTCTTTTTTTGTTGGTACCGATCTGCAAAAAAAACACTATGGAAGATTGATTTATGGTATTTAACTCTTTTTGTTGCTTTTTTTCCTTCGCTTCTTTTTCTTTATCCATTTAATGGATCCATTTATAATGTTTTATCCATCTTTGAATTCAAAGATAAAGTTCTCCCTTATGTCGATCTGGCTTTCTTCATTAGTTTGATGGGATATTTATCAGTATGGCTTGGCCGGTACTTGTATGATTATACGCGGGGTAAATTTCCTTTTATCGTCATATTTCATCTCATGCGACCGGTATGTCAGGCTTTGGAAAACAATATTAAGAGTAAAAGAGCTTATCTTTTTATCATTCTCACATCAATAATATTTGGTTCCGTTATCCTCGCTTTTCAGTTCAAAGAGGGATATTTTTTTAATGCGAGAGAGTATTTCTTAAAAGAGCCTTTTCTAAGACCTCTTTTTAATTTAACAATTTCTATTTTCTCCGTCGCTTTTCCTTTTTTGGCGCTGCGTTATATCCAATTCAAGGAAAAGAAATGCCTGAAATTTATCGTTGTTTTGCTGGTATTTACAATTTTTTTCGGTGTTCGTGCTCTAGGGCTGACCGGCCTCCTTTTCCTCATCACATACTCAATCTATTATCGTTCTGGACAATTTAGTTTTGTTAAACTTGTTGCTGTTTTTATTTCTTTATCTTTTGTTGCTGTCGCTTTAGGAGTTTTGCGAGAAAATGATTTTAATTTATCGAGGCTTTTGACTGTATATCTTGCCAAAATCTTTTATGGGAACAATTTTTCAGATACCAGGGATTTTGCTTGGATATTAGCCTATTGGGATGGGGAGTATTTATACGGAAAAACTTATTTGGCTGCTTTGATTTCATTTATTCCCCGCGTCTTTAGTTCCATTCGAGGGAGGTGGGGCATCTCCATGTATACAAATGAGCTGATGGGTTTTGATTCTGACATCATGCCCGGCCTAAGGCCAGGAATGTTCGGTGAGGCTTTCTTAAATTTTGGGTATTTTGGAGTTATTTTTTTCGGGCTGCTCTTTGGCTTTGCCTTGAGATTCAGTGATTTAAAAATCAAAGAACACGTCAACAAATCCAAAGACATCATAAAAGGATATTCACATCTTTTTGTATTTACATTTTTATGCCATTTGAGTATTTCTGCAGGAATGTGGTCTTTCTATGCGTTTCTATTTATCAATTTTGCAATGGTTTTAGTCCGCGGTCCAGTAAAAAAACAAGGAGCTTTAACCCAGTTTGCACATTAGGACTGGTCGATAAAAGAGGTATGACTCATGTTAAGCTATTTAATGCGATTTATTTGCTTTGTTTCGTTGATGCTGGCCGCTTCTTTTGCAACTGCTCATAGTAGTTGTGGTCTTCATGCTAGCGATATCCATGCCATCGCGAAAAAACAGAAAAAGAAGAAGGATAAGAAACCGCCACCTCAACAACCAACGCAAATGCAGCCGCCTCTATTTCAATACACTCCTGAATCCCTTCGGCCTAGTACGTTTTACGATCCTTTGGTCGATTATTATTTAAAAAATAAAATCATCTTGTGCACGGGTCCAGCTTTGGGTCGTTATGAGATGCTAAAACGATCAACAGAAGATGATTTAGAACTTATTCCATTCAAAAAAATATTCATCACAACTAATGAACCTGAGATTTTAGGAATTAGATTTGATAAAGGAAAGAACATTCCTAGCCAAACCTTCTTAATACCGAACCGAGGAAAGCAGGTGGACTGCACTAACTGTATCATTACAACTCTGAGGCAAGCGGTCAACGAT
>CAJCIW010000077.1 GCA_903970455.1 Verrucomicrobiota bacterium
TTTTTTCCCCTCCTGCTCCTTGGTTTGAAAGAAAGTGAGAATTCCCCGGGGCTCTAATCTTCCGGAAAAAAGATCGAAATGCAGCGGAACAATTTTTTTCCCATTGAATTGGATGAGGGCAGCATGGATTTTTTTCTCGACCTGATCGAACTTGATGGAAGGCTTAAACGGCTCATTCGTTGTAAATTTGTAGTGGAGTTTTCCATTCTTCACGTAAAAATCCAGGGCTATATCCGTTTGGTAGGTCAAAGCTAGCAGCTGGGCTTCCTGCAAACGGATATAGAGTTCGGAGACTTCCCGCTCAAAAACATGGTCGTCAATGAGTTTCTTAATGTGAATCGCTGAAAAAGAGGCGATCAAACTCAAAATCACTAAGGCGAGCATGATTTCGAGAAGGGTAAAAGGTTTATTGTGCCACTTCTTGATGCTCTTCACTGTTTATGCCTAACTTTTCTCTTCTTTTTTGTTCGTATCCCTTCAATTTCTGGGAAGATACAATAAATGTATCGTTGGTGCGGCCATCGATACTAATATCAAAAGGGACTCCCCAACCGTCTTTAAGAAATTGTTTGGGATTCTTCACGAGGCCGGATTCAGCGAGAACTGTCTCTTTATTTGCTAGAACCTGCTCGATGGGCATTCCGCGTGCGACTTCAAGCATCAGGATATCGTAAATCTGCTGCTGAGCTTGCTCGCTCTTAAAAGCCTTCCCTTTTTCGAGGCTTCCTTTCATATTCACGCCGATGACGCTACCGATCAGACCGATGAGGACGATCACGATCATGATTTCGAGAAGGGTCAGGGTTCTTTTTTTTCTTCGCATGGGTTTCTCCTTGTTAATTTGTTGAGAACGAGCTGACGTCGGTGAGAGGGAGCAGGATAGATAGAACCACGAGTCCGACAATGGCTCCTAAAGTGATGAGGAGGGCGGGCTGAAGGAATGTATTGAGCTGTCCGAGATGTTTTTCCATTTCTTCATCATAGATTTCTGCGAGGTTGAAGAAGGCTTCTTCCATTTTTCCCGTCTCTTCTGCCAAAGCAAGCATGCGGATCACTAGAGAGGGGAGAATCGTAGATCCTTGAAACGCGGCGCTAATCCGCTCTCCCTGCCCTACCCTTTTTTGCGCTTTTACGATCGCGTCTTCGATGAGGGGGCTTTTAACGACATTCCGCGAGAGGGTGAGGGCTTCAAGCAACGGGACGCCCCCGGCAAGGAGCATCGACAGGGCCCGGCAAAAACGGACGAGGGCGGAATGCAAAAGGAGTGTCTTGATAAAAGGGAGCTTCAACGACAGCTGGTAGATCCGCAGTTTGCCGGTGCGATTGCGAAGAGCGAAGACGGCTCCGATGGGCAAAGCGAGAAGAGTTACGCTTAAATAAATGACATTTTGATTGACCCAGTTGCTAATGGAAAGAATAGCGGCAGTGATCGGATGAAGGGCTCTGTCTTCGAAGAGTTCTTTCATGGAAGGGATCACGAAAAATAAAAGGCCGCAGACAATGAAAAAGCAAAAGAGCGCTAGAAAAGAGGGATAGGCAAGGGCGGAGACGAGCTGTTTTTTTAATTTATGCTGGCGTGCGATCAATTCGGCGAGCTGGAGGAAAACAGCAGCGAGATTCCCGCTCTGCTCCGCAACTTGGACCATGGAAAGATAAATTTGATTAAAGGTGGCGGGGTAGCGCTTCAGCGCGATCGATAAGGAGGAGCCGGCCTTGAGGTGGTCGCACAAATCGAGAAATAGAGGATGGACCTTATGCCTCCGGTATTTTTCCTCGATGGTAAGCAAACTTTCATAAAGGGGCAAGCCCGCCTTGAGGAGCTGGGCAATCTCGCGCGTAAACGAAAGCAAAAGGGTTGGAGGGAGAACAAGCTGATTTTCCTTGCTGACGATCGGGAAAACGGTAGTGACGAGAATCTGCTGCTT
The DNA here is from genome assembly GCA_903970455.1 of Verrucomicrobiota bacterium. Lineage (GTDB taxonomy): Bacteria > Chlamydiota > Chlamydiia > Chlamydiales > Rhabdochlamydiaceae > CAJCIW01. The sequence continues at coordinate 1,926 of CAJCIW010000077.1, forward strand.
CCGGAGACGGTCTTTAGCAATGGGCAGAGAGTCTGCATCGATCACTCCTTTGATCGTTTTTCCTTCAGGTCCGACTGCTGTATACCGATAGAGAGCCATGAATTACCTATAGATCGTCGTAGCCGCGTGTAACACGGAGCACTTCGCTCGAAGCCGTTAGTCCCTGGATCGCCAATAACGCTCCTTCCTGGCGCAGGCCCGTCATCCCGCCAGCAATAGCAGCTTTTTGTAACTCGAGAGCGTCGGGGCTGACTAAAAGGCGCCGCTTTATGGCCGAAGTCACGGGCATTAATTCGTAGATCCCATGCCGCCCTTTGAACCCGGAACCGAAGCAGTGGGAACACCCCTCCCCTTTGAATAATTTCCCATCCGTGAGCTTATCATCGGTGATTCCGAGCTCTTTTAACTCTTGTTCAGAAGGGGTATATCCGATCCGGCAAACAGGACAAATCAGGCGCACGAGGCGCTGTGCCAGGACGCCTACGACCGAAGATGTCAAGAGGTAGGGTTCAATCCCCATATCGACAAGCCGGGTCAGGGCGGAAGGGGCGTCGTTGGTATGCAAAGTGCTCAATACGAGATGCCCTGTCAAAGAGGCCTGAATGGCGATTTCGGCAGTTTCTTTATCTCGAATCTCCCCAATCATGATCACATCAGGGTCTTGCCGAAGAATATGGCGTAATCCTGTGGCAAAGGTGAGGTGAATTTTTGGGTTCACGCCGATTTGGGCCATTCCCTGCAGTTTATATTCGACAGGGTCTTCAATGGTCATGATGTTCATTTCCGAATTGTTGATTTCGGACAGGGCGCTGTAAAGGGTCGTCGTCTTACCGCTTCCGGTAGGGCCGGTGACCAGAACGATTCCCTCGCTCAAATTGATCAACTTCGTCAGAGGTGACAAGGTAGTCATCCGCATGCCGATGTTATTCAAGCCCAATAAGACGTTTCCTTTGTCGAGGATGCGCAAAACGATCCTTTCTCCAAAAACCACGGGGACCGTGCTCACGCGGAAATCGATTTGGCGCCCCCCCATATTGAGCTTGATCCGTCCATCTTGAGGCAACCGGTGCTCAGCAATATCAAGGCGGGCCATCACTTTGATCCGTGTGATCAGCTGAGATTGAAATTCTTTCGGAGGGGCGTGCCGTTGTTGAAGAACTCCATCGATTCGATAGCGGACGTCGAGTCCATTTTCCATCGGCTCGAAATGGATATCGGAGGCGCCTTGTTGAATCGCTTCTGCAAGCATCACGTTGAGCATGCGGATGACAGGAGAGTCCGCATTTTTTTCGAGCAGATCGTAACCGTCATCCTCTTTCGTCTCCGCAGATGCATTTTCCGGCTGTAAGCTGGCGATGTATTCAGAGGCTTCATTCTCTTTTTGATGATAGCACACCTCGATAGCCTCCTCGAGAGCAGCTTTAGGAGCCATCACTTCCCGGATTTCGCAATGGGTCATGCAGCGCACTTCTTCGAGCGTTTCCAGATCGAACGGATGGACCATGCCGATCGATAGAACCCCTTCCTTTTCTTCCAGGGGCAAAAGAAGATGGCTTTTCGCAAAGGAATAGGACAGAGGGGTTATCTTTTCTTTGACATAAGAAAATTGGGAAAGATCGTTAAAAAAAGGAATCTGAAACCGCTTGGCAATCTCTTCAGGGGATCCCCAATTTTTTTGAGGCAATGGCTTGAACACGGCCTCGGACGGAGAAGCTGGTTTTCTTTTTCCTTTGAGAATCTTGACCAGTTCTTCGAGCAGTTCCTTGACCTTGGAGGACCCTGCAGAGTTAGACATTGCTATTACCGAACAAAGCTTTGAAACTGTTTCTAAAGTATTTTTTTCGCTCTTTTTCCTGAGCTTCGACAACGCGCTGCAGGTATTCAGGAATATCCCCGGGCCGTTTTTTGACTTCTTCATTGCGGACTGCGATCAGCTGCTCTTCCGGATCGAGGATGATGGTCGGAGTGATGAAGATGAACATTTCCGTATTATTGTTCGTGAGCTTCGTGGAACCAAAAAGTTTCCCTAACCCTGGGATATCGCCGATAAAGGGGATCTTATCTTCGTTATCCTGAGACGACTTTCGACGCAAGCCGCCCAGAATAACCGTCTGCCCGTCCAAAACGCGGACTTCATTTTCGATATGCCGCCGGTCGACCAGAGGGCGGTCGTCCTGGTTATGATGTTTTGTCGTATCGAATGTGACATTCGTCTGCATGGTAACAAACCCCTTCCCATCGCACAGTTCGTCATCAAGGTCGGGAAGATGCACCGTCGGAGTTACAATGATCGTAATCCCGAATTGCGCACGGGAGAATGATTTTTCAAAGGCTATCGTCCCCTTGCTGGTATCTACAGGCGCCGCGCCATTATTGATCGAGATCTCCTCTACGATGGAGATGGTCGCAGGCGTTTGATTGACGGTGATCGTGGAAGGGGCTGCGTTGAGCTGAACGTCTTCTTGCGACATCAGAAAGTTGAGCGCCAGGTCATAAGCGGGAAAATGTTTCGATTGCTTGCCATGAAGCAGATATTCTAATACCCCTCGTCCCGTCGGCGCAAACTGGGATGTGAATTGGATCCCATTTTTCTTCGATCCCAGCTTTAGCATGTTCATGCCGTAGCTATTTTCATTTTTGATCCTCTTTTCAAAGAGCATCACTTCGATCTGCACCATTTTTTTGGGAACATCCAGCTTGCGGAGCAGATCTTTGATTTTGGCAAGAGCGTCGCGGCGGACGACCATCAACAAATTTCCGGTCTTAGGATCGGCAATAAAATGGTCGGACCCTTGTTCCACATCAAGAGATGCCGAGCTACCTATCTTCAACGGGGGCGGCGCAACGACCAGCGGTGGCGTCGGAGGGAATCCATCAGGAGGAGTTTTAAATTGGGGGCCTTGAGTCGCAAGATTGAACTCGGTTTCTTTATTCGCCTCGCTAGAGGAGAATAAAAGAGAGTTATAGACTTTTTCGAGCACTTTGGCGAGATCTTCGGGATTGGAATGGCGGCATGAGTACAAATAAACCGTCATTTCCGCAGGGTCATGCAGCTGCTCTTCCGTATCTTTGATGATTTTTTCCGCTCGACACACAACCTCTTCCTGGCCAATCAGGATCAGCGCGTTTCCCTGAACCAGGGAAAACATGTTCAACCCTTCCTGTTCCGGTTTTCCAAACGGCGGTCGATTTTTTTCCATCGCTTCCCCAAAGAAGGACTGAAGGATCTTCTCCATCTCTTTGGCTGCCATTTTGTTAATGGTGATGACGCGAGAGATCTTCCCTTGGGCGTTTTCCCAAACCGTATGATAGAGATCCAGGAGTTTGACCACTTCTTCTTTGTTGGCTACAATCGCAATTTTCGGCCCGATTTGATAGATGAACGTCTGTTTCGCATCAGCAAATTTTTCAAAAAATTGAAAAGAACTCCTCACTTGCTCAACAGGTGGGTTAAAAACATAAAATAGGCGCGTATGGTCGGGTATCCATTGCAGCTGCAAAGGAGAAGACGCCATCGCCTGAATTGCTGACGGATCTTGTTTTAGGATGTAAAGCTGCCTGACATAGTTGTTGATCTTCTTCACCCCGATTCCGTTGTGGGAGAGGATGATCTCGAGCATCTCGCTCCATGATTCGCGCGGGATGGGGATATTGGAGTGCATATTTAATTTTAATGCAGCCATCTCAGGAGGGACAATAAAGAGATAATCGAGGGCTCCGTATTCCATTACAAGCTGGGCCAACGTTGTTTCTTCCTGGTCCCACAACGCATATCCTTCTTCGTCTCTCTTCGCTTCCCCGATAGCCGCATCGCGCCATCGCATTTCTAAAGAATGGATCTGCTCTTTTACAAAATTGACTTGATGGAGGACGGTTTTAAACTCTTCCTCAGCTGAACTCCCTTTTGCATAGAGTTCCCCGGCCTGCCGGTAACAGCTCGTGAGCTCGGAGCGAAGAGCTGCCAACTGCTGATTGATCTCCCTGAGCATGATCTCAAAATTTCCAGCATTTTCGGGAGATTTTGTGCCGCTTGCTATTTTTTCAGCGATGGTTTGAGAAAAGATGGAAACAGGCGCAAAACAAAGGAAAGAAGCGAGTATGTATCTCATGCCACCCTCCGTTCCCCATTGGAGAAAATAGGCTTTCTCTTCCGCGCACCTTTCCCTTGCCCTTTTTCGACCTCGATAGGCAAGCTCACTGGATTCATTAGTGTTCTCGTTTCGTCGAACAAATGGCCTTTGACGACGGTGCGTCCCTGTTCTTTTTCTATCCCGTCAAAAATAAAAAGCTCTCCTTTCAACCGATGATGCAGGTATTGTTCAATTTCTTCGGCGCGGCGTAAATTTTTCCAACCCGTTGCCGTTTTGAGCAACCAATCCCCTTGTTTGAGGACAACCCTCCTTTTTCCAAAAGAGCAGCTGACCTGGCTGCTGCTACGCAACCGGAAGGAGGAAGGCATCATCTCCGGCTTTACTTGCATACGCCCCTGGTTTTCTATCTCGATCTTAACCTGGGCAGGGGAAAACCCTGTTTCATCCCATATTTCAAGCTCTACGGTCTTGCCCGAGATCGATTTGACATGAGCAATAGGATTCTCCCGTTTTAACTCCTCAAAAGGGGAAACATGCCATTCTCCCTTCTCATAATGCAGGTAATCGGAAGGAGAAATAAAACAGGCATAAGTCGAAGCTTCCGCAATTTCTAGAACAGCTTTATTCCGCCAAACTTCATATTCTCTTCCGCCGTATTTCTCGATTAATAGGTCGTGGGGAAAAACTCGAGCTGACTTTAACGCCTTCGCAAACGGCTGGCCGGCTGAATGATAACGAAAAGGAGTACCCCCCTGCTCCGAGATGACAAACTGCCCCTTTTCTTCTCCCGCAATGCCCTCTTTAGATACGAGCTTTCGCCCCGCCTCAACGAGAACGGCTCCATTCTCAAGCAATATCGGCTTTACCCAGAGAGAAGTTGCCTCATCCGAGGAATGCAGCCCCTTCCCTTGTTCGCTCTCCTTCAAATAGATGACACGTCCATTCACCAGGCTGAACTCTTCTTTCCCATTTTTTAATGAGATTAAAATTTTTGCTTCCTTCGAGTCGACGTCGGGGCGGCTATTGTAAGCCATCAAGATCAGTTCATCCGCAAGGCGCGAGATCCAGCCCAAAGCATGGCGAGGGTGCAATGCCAGGCCTCCCGATCCAATAGACTCGTAGGGGAAAAAAGAACGGCCTATTTTTTGGGAGCTGTTTCCAGAGATCGTCGTTTCTTTCCCTTTAAACGGGTAAGTAAAGAAAAAAAGGAGGAGGGCTATACTCAAAACAATCAAAAAAATTGCGGCACAATAGACAGACTGCTTTAGGTATCGGTCGATCTGTATGGATGTAGGAGGAAATATCAGCACGCCTAAGACCTCATTGTCCCGAGAGAAGGAGTTTAGGGCATTTTAAAAAAAAACGAAAGATGAATTGTGGGGAGGTGAAAAAGCAAATCGGCTTGCAAAAAATAAAAAATAAGATTTAAATCAAAATTAAGGCTCGTGTTGGAGTTTTATGGACGGGGATAAAAAAGAAGGGGTATCTGTGAAAGAAATTGAAGCTTTTGCTAAAAAACATCGTTTTGAAGTGTTTTTCTGCCTGGCGTTCGTATTGGCGTGCTTCTTTACGTTTGTGCTCTGGGGGCCAGGCTGGTCGATCATCGCCGCTTCGATTGGAGCGATTCTAGGCGTCCTGCTCGAGGGGAAAGTGACCCACATGTCCAAGATGGTTTTCTCATTCGTCTTCAAACAAGACCCAACCGTTCAGCTCGTTCTTGGGATCGTCAGCCTCATTCTGGCGATTTTCCTCCCCCCGCTCTACTTTTTAATACTCGGCCTTCACGGGGGAAAAGACCTGGCGTACTGGGCAATGGAAATGTACAACCAGTCTTCTCGCAAGTAATACCATGCTCTGTTGGGAGGTTGGTATAGAGTCGGTTGAGTCTGTTATTCTTTGAGTTGTTTCTTCCTTTGCTCGATATAATCGAGAAGCGATACGTCTCCTTGCGTAAAGTTCTGGGCCAAAAGAGCATAAGCATCCGGATCGTAAGTTTTCAAGTTCGCGGGACGGTCTTTCCATCCCGCATTTCGAACCAATTCGTCCCATGCCATCAATTCTCCCGCTTTGGAACCGGATTGTCTTTCCAAAGCAGCTATCCGCACAAGATTATAGGCGTACAAAACGGTGCCGGAGCGGATGAATTTGTCTCTCTTTTCCCAAAACGAGTCGTCCTTTTCCAGGTCAATTTTAAGTTGTTTCGCCTCTTCCAGGGCTTGTAAATATTTACCTTCCGAGATCAACAAAGTGTTGTGTGCAAAACGGGAGTAATAGGGGCTTGTCAAATCCTGAGTTCTGACGAGGGCTGCCTTCGCATAAAGATTCGCCTTGTTCACTTCTCCCAAGCTGAGGAGCCGCTGTGCGATCTGCGTTCCAAACTTTGCCTGCAATTCTGGATGGCGGCTCAACGGTTTTTCTAAATTTTTCAGCAAAGCGTGGTCTTGGGCCTCCTGAGAGATCCAAGCCGTGAATGCCTTTTGCACTTCAAGATAATCCGATTTTTTTCCTGAGGAGATTCGGTTGGTCAGTTGAAAAAGGCAAAAAGAAACCGTAATTAATGTGGCGAAGGAAAAAAGAATTGTCTTGCTATGCTCGGAAATCCAATCCGCGCAAAGTGCTTTGGCCAGAGCCGCGCGGCCTATTTGAAGCTGTTCCCGAGAGGGATTTTGCATAGGACACCCCATTCATATATAGATAAAATGATAATTCCTCCTTCAATAAAGGCAAAGGGCAAAAATAGGCGCAAATATTATTTTAACCCAGAATTTACCAAGTTGTAAACGTTCTCCATCTCATCAAGAGTCTGCTGGATCGTGAATTTTTCTTCCACGTGCTGCTTCCCGTTTGAGCCAAGCTGCGCTCTCACCTGAGAACTATCGGCGAGTTTCATCACGGCTTTAGCTACTGACTCGGGAGAATTAGGCGGAATGACAATCCCCGTTTGCCCGTCCAAACACACTTCAGGAAGGCCGCCTACTGTCGTCGTGATGAGGGGGCGTTCGAGAAAAGCTGCCTGGAGGCTCGCTTGGGAAACTCCTTCATGCGCTGTGCTGAGGAGGACAAAAATGTCCATCGCGCGAATGGCGGAGAAAGGGGCCTCAAGATGACCGGTAAAAGTGACGATCTTATCCAGGCCGAGTTCGGGAATTTTCGAACGGTAGTCATCGACATGGCCTCCTCCGACAACGACCCATTTGATCTCTTTATGCTCTTTGAGCAAGACCGCCGCCTGAAGGAGGTCATTGATCCCTTTCCAGGAACGGACAAAGCAGGCCGTTCCGACCAAAATATCGCTTGGACCCACTCCAAGCGAGGCGCGAAACTCGACGGCCTTCAAAGGATCCGCCTTCAACTGCTGCGGATCGATCCCGGTGGGAATACACTTCAGCCGAAAAGGGGGCAGCCCCGCCTGCTTTCCAATGGTAGCCATGATTGGCGTCGATGTGGTCACAACAAAATCGGCAAGACCGCGGTACAAAATATGACTGTTTAATCCTTTCCGGATAGGCGTTGAAAGGTGACGCGTCCGAATCACTTTTCTCTTCCCGATGCGAGCGGCGATCCCGCCGATCCAGGCGTCCAAAGAAGAGTGGGTGTTGATCAGCTCGATTTGATGATCTCTGCATATTTGAACGAGAGCATGGATTGTCTTGAAAGCGGATATCTTTCTAAAAAGCAGCTCGTAAACAAGAAATCCGGCATCTTTCGCTCGAGGAATCAAAGCGCCGCCGGTATTGACAGCCAAGATGACTTCATGCCCTCGCTTACGCATCCCTTCCGCCTCTCGAAGAATTCGGATCTCTTGACCGCCCCAGCCTCGCGAACTTTCAGTGTGTAAAATTTTCATACAAAATCTCTTTTGACAATCTGTAAAATTTTCCTATGGCCAGAAGAGAACGGATATTTTTCGATCTCGCGCCATGAGATCCATTCATGTTCAGGTATTTTAGCCTTTTCCGACGTTTTCCACATCATGGGATGGAGTTTCACCCGGTAGCGTGTGAAGGAGTGCTCGACGCTCTCTAGGTTTTTAATTTTTTCCGCTTCAAACGGGAAAGGGAAGCTTTTATTTGAGTTTTCGACGTAGGGAAATTCGTATAAGTCGGCCATGATTTGGCCACTTTTCCCTTTTTTTAGGAGAACCTCATCGGCGCAGACGATGACAAAAACTTCCCGGGCGAGGGGAGTGATTTCCATTTTTTTTCCTTTTTTCGGCAATACCCGCTGCAATCCCTGCGAATAGGCAGAACAATTTTTTTGCAAGGGGCAGATTTGGCAAACGGGATCACGCTTGCAGACCGTTGCGCCGAGTTCGATCAATCCCTCGACAACGAGCCAGGGCTCTTGATCGGGTAAGATCTCTTCGGCAATCTGCCTAATCTTTTTGAGCGTACCGCTTTTTTGCACATCCTCGGCAATCCCAAAATAGCGGGTCAGGACGCGAACGGTATTCCCGTCGACTGCCGCTGCTTTTTGGTGAAAGGCAAAGCTTAAGATAGCTCCAATCGTATAGGGCCCAAGCCCCTTGACGTGAGCGAGCTCTTCTCTGCTGGAGGGGAGCTTCCCATTGTGCTTTTCAAGAAAAAAACGGGCAGCTTCATACAGGTTGCGAACCCTGCTATAATAACCGAGTCCTTCCCATAATTTGATCACCTCTTCAAAAGGAGCCTCCGCTAATGAGGCCACGGTGGGAAAACGGGCCATCCAGCGGGAATAATATTCCTTGACGACGGCCACCTGCGTTTGCTGAAGCATAATTTCTGAGATCCAAACCGCATAGGGATCCTTCGACTTACGCCACGGAAGTTCCCGCCCCTCAAACAAAAACCAGTTTTTTAATTCCTCTGCAGGAAAAGGAAAATTTTTCATTGAACACGTCACCATTGGGAAATAATTGCCGGATCATAAACCTGATCTCAATTTTTAAACAACAGGGGGTGGGGAAACACGAGAAGGTCCGGGCGAACCTGCGTAGTGAGAAGCAGGTGAAGGCAGTGAACCCAAGTCGCATTATACCGGCTATTGGCACGGTTATTGCATCTTATTAATAGTCACCCGCTAAATAGGAGGGTGTCATGAAGGAAAACCCAGAAAATTGGCAAACTTTGCATTGTTCCTTGAGAGATGATCTCCAAAAAGAGATCCATTTGACGCGTGAACTGCTCACGAACATGCGGCAAGAAGAGGTCTCCCTCATGCTTCATGATTCAGGGAGTTTAAATGCGGTCTTGCAGCAACGGGCTCAAATGCTGGAAAAGCTAAGCTTCCTACGCATTCATCGGCAAGAAATCACACAAAACTTGGAAAAAATTGTTTCAACGGGAAAAAAAACTCCCTCTTTAGATGAAATTTTACCTCTCAATGAAGAGATCAGCACGGAAATCCTCTCTTTAAGCGATCAATTAACGGCTTTGAACGAGAAGATGAACCGGCAGCAATTTCAAAATCAACGTTTGACAGAACATCCGGACCATCACCACTCCCCTCAACACATGGAGCAAACACAGCAGGTGCGTCCTAAAAGAAAAGCTTCTATTGCCACATACCAAATAAAAAAGTAATGTAAAACCGTTTTACATTGGGATCCTCGATGAGTGAAGAGTACCGCCCTGCTGGGCTGATCTATGGCCCAGAGTACCATCATTTGGACCATTTAGCCCCTCTTTGTTTACTGATGGGGGTTCCCCTTATTGTCACTGAGGAGAAACTTGCCGAGCAGGCGCACCGTTACTACCCGGGCCTCGAGGTAGTGAATGTGGACTACATGAGCGCCCCCGAGCATCTCGTCACCCATTTCGATCTCGTGTTTTATTCCATGCCTAGGGATCTTTTCGATGAGATTTTTTTCTTTGCCCAAAAACTCAGCCAAAAGCGGATCCATACGATTTGGTGCCCGCACGGCAATTCCGACAAAGGAAACGGAATTTTTTACATGGAAGCCCTTAAAAAAGAAGAGGCCGCATTAGTCTATGGGAAACAAATGATCGAATACCTCAAACGAAAGTTTGTTTTTGACCGATTGAAAGGGCATGTTGCGACTGGGAACTTTCGCTACCAATTTTATCTGACGCACAAATCTTTTTACGACACTGTTGCCGAAAAAGAAATTTTACGGCGATTGCCTCGAGCAGAGAAAACTCTGCTGTATGCCCCTACCTGGCAAGACTATGAGCGTTCTTCCTCTTTCCTCGATGCAACAGTTCCTCTGATTGAAAAACTTCCTGAAAAGTATAATCTGATCATCAAGCTGCATCCCAACTTGCATCTTCAGGATGAATTCCAAATCGCAGAATTGATGGAAAAATACCAGGAGCGAAAAAATCTCCTTTTTCTAGTCGACTTTCCTCCGATTTATCCTCTTTTGAATGTGGCTGATGTTTATATCGGCGATATGTCCTCGATCGGATATGATTTTCTCGCTTTTGATCGGCCTATGTTCTTTTTAAATCAAAATACCCGTAATCCCAAGAGTGATCATGGGCTTTACCTTTTTCGTTCCGGCATTGAGATTAAACCCGAACAGTATCCCGATATCCATCAGATCATCGACCATTATTTTCATTATGAGCTCCGCAACTTCTCGGAGATGAGGCAAGAAGTATATGCCTATGCTTTCGGCCACACCAGGCCTCTTGAGCAGGTTAAAAGTGAAATCAGCGGGCTTTAT
>CAJCIW010000078.1 GCA_903970455.1 Verrucomicrobiota bacterium
CTTTTTCCAGGTGCAACATCAGATCGCGAAAACTCTTCTCGTCGTTGATGAGATGGTAGTGCACAGCGATCCGCTCTCTGACAGGACACCCGTTTGGCGCGACCTCTTCTTCCACTCCCAATTCCCTTAAAAGGGACATGAAACCCATTTCGTGGTAAAACTCTTTCACCTTTTCCAAATCGGGTGTCTTTAGATGAAAAAACTTTTCCTCTTTGGGAAAGGGAACTTCTGTGTGGATTGTCGCCAATTTTTTGCTTAGCAATGCGATTTCTTTGTCGTTGACGATCGTTTCTCTTTTTTTTCCGCTTAATTTTTCAGGATGAGCGAGGATCTCCTCCAAAGTGCCCATTTCGTTGAGCAGGGTTACAGCTGTCTTTGGCCCAAATCCTTCAAGCCCCGGAATGTTGTCCGATGCATCTCCAACGATGGCGAGCAAGTCGACGATCTGCTCGGGGAAGACGCCGAATAACTCTTTCACTTTATCCCGATCGATCAGAAGGTTGTCTTTATGAGGGTTCACCACGAAGACATTGTCGGAGACAAGCTGGCAGAAGTCTTTGTCGCTTGTGCACAAAAAAACCTGGACGCCCCTTTTTTCCATCCAAAGGGCAATGCTTCCCATCGTGTCATCTGCTTCCACGCCGGTAACAGACAGATTCGGAATGCCGGCAATTTCACAAAAGCGGATAGCCTGCTCAAGTTGGGGAAAAAGATCTTCCGGCATGCCGGTGCGGTGGCTTTTGTATTCGCTATAAATCTCGGTGCGCGATTTTTTATTGTCCGGGCCGTCAAAGACGGCGATGAAATAATCGGGTGAAAATTCATTCATCAATTTAAAAATGGAACGGATGAACCCATAGAGCGCATTGGTCGACTCCCCTTTCCCGTTAGTCATCGGGCCAATGGCATAATAGGAACGGAACAGGAAGTTGACAGCGTCGACGATGTAGATTTTTTCCATGGAATTCTAAAAGGAGGGGGGGCTCACTATTGTGAAGCCATCCCCGGCAAATACATATAGAGGAGCTTACCGCTTAATTCGGAATTCATAAAAGCATTGATTTGAAACTGATGCGTGATCTTGCCGGTGAGCAACGAGAATTTTTCCCTAGTGAGTTCGGCGAAGAAGGGGAGCATCGGTTCAATCGTCATGACTTGGTAATGCATATCTGCAGGAATTTTTGCTTCTTTGGCAAGTTCAGCAACTGCCATATTGTAATCGGCATCCGCGGCATCGATATAACCATTCTCCAGCGCTTGTTTGCCTACGAAAACTTGGGCCCCATATTCATTGACAAGCTTATCGCGGTTTAAGTTTGGACGGGCTGCTGTCACAATCGTTAAAAAACGATCGTAGAGGGCGGCGGTAACATTTCTTAAGCAAACATCTTCGTTCGGCTGCCAGGGCCTAAAAGGATTAAGCATATCTTTGTCCTTCCCTTGCGTAAGGGTCAAGGATTGAACTCCATATTTATCCATGAGTCCGGAAAAATTAAACGCAGGACCTAAAATAACTCCCACAGAGCCGATGACACTGGAAGGAGATGCAAAGATTTTATCAGCCGCGGAAGCAATATACATGCCGCCCGACGCGCACATCCCTTCGATATAGGCATAAACCGGCACTTCGTATTTTTTCTTATAGTCGATAAGCAAGCGATAAATGCCGTCCGAGTCATCGACGGTCCCTCCCGGCGTGTTAATATTCAAAAGGATCGCTTTCACACGGTCAGGCCCAAGCATTCCTTCCCGTGAATCGAAGAGGCAATTTTGAATTTTTTCCGTGGTCAAATCTCTTGAGCCTATCACGCCGACAATATCGAGTTTTAGAATCACAGGACTGCTGCCCGGAAGAAGGTCGCGATTGCCATCGGCATCAGCGGAAATCATCAAACTGCTTTTTGGGGGGTAAATGTCGGGAGAGGAGAACATCATCAGAACAAAAAAGATGAGCAGGAGCCCGACTAAAACGCCGAAAATGCCTGCAAAACACTTGCAAAACGTCCGGACGGCGGCAACGAGGATCGATTCTTTAGCGACTTGCATGATAGCTCCCAAAAATCCAATGCGTAATATAACAGAATCTTAAAAGAGAATCCGATTTTGAGCTAGTAATACCTTTGGAAAGAATTTTTTTAGGCTCGCTTTTTCCCTGGCAGGAAAATGCCTCTCCTTGAGAAACTGAGGTGTGGATGACGGGAGTAAATTAGCATGGATACTTTCTCTTCTTCAATCGCGGATAGGGTTTGGTTTTTCGAGATAGTGATCGGCCTTCTCGTTCTGGTAGCTGTTAATTATCTTTTTAAAAGAATTATTAAACATATCCGGCATCGCTCCCTTTCAGTCACACACGATTGGAAGGAAAAAATCGATCAAATCCTTTTCCTCCCTTTTCAAATCTTATTATGGATTTTAGGAGTAACCCTCATCATCGATGTTTTGGGACGGAAGTTTGAATTTTCGTTTTTTGAAAATTATATTCATGGTTTTCGCAGTACAGGGTTTGTGCTCTGCGGGGCATGGATCCTGCTCCGCTGGAAAACAATCCTTCAGCGGGACGTTTTGAATAAAGACCACCTTCATCGAAAGGTCGATTCGGGATTTGTCTATATTGCTGGAAAAATTTTATCGATAATGATCATCGCTATTTCTTTTATGATCGTCCTTCAAATCTGGGGATTGAACGTAGCTCCTCTGATTGCATTCAGTGGAATCGGCGCAGCGGCCGTTGGTTTTGCGGGAAAAGATGTGATCGCGAATTTTTGCAGCGGGCTCATGCTTTACGTCAACCGCCCTTTTGTCGTTGGGGATTCCATTTTCTTGCCTGACCACAAATTAGAAGGGCAAATCGAAGAAATCAGCTGGTATTTGACCACTGTCCGGGATAAGGAAAAGAGGCCCGTGTACCTGCCCAATTCGATTTTTTCGCAGGCCCAAGTGATTAACGTCTCCCGGATGACTCATCGCCGTATCGAAGAGACAATAGGTGTGCGCTATGAAGATTTTTTCCGAGTTCCTGAACTTGTGGAGAAGATTAAAGCTGTGATCGCCGGTAATCCGGATATTGACGCCCATCTTCCCATTCTTGTGGTTCTAAAAAGTTTTAATCACTTTGCTTTGGATTTGTACATCGACTTTTATACCCTCCAAACACGGTATGAGAAATACTTGCTTGTCAAGCACGAGATCTTGATTGCCGTGTATAAAGTATTATTGGAGACGGGGGCGGAAATGCCAGTGCCGATGCTTTCTATTTCTGGTAAAATGAGTGGAGAAAGCGGGTCTCTCTATGGAAGATGCCTTCCCAATGTTACTGGCGGTCCGTAAGGGACGGGGGTAAGCCGCTGTTCTTTTTGATCTGCCAGAGTTCGATGAACGCAAGCAGCCCGAAAAGAATAAAAATGCAGTAAAAATAGCTTGGCAAAGTATAACCAAGCGTAAGGACGATAAGGACCAGAAATTGAAGAGCCGTCGTTACCTTTCCCCACCGAATCGAGGTAAACCGGTAGCTCTCCCAATGTCCTGTTAGACTAAGATAAATCCCAAAGAAGACCAAAAAGAAATCGCGGGAGATCATCGCGCAGCCTTCCCACAGGTGAATTTTTTTTTCAAAAAATAAAATCGTCAGGGCAAAAAAGACAAAGAATTTGTCCATGGCGGGATCTAAGATGGCTCCAAACCGGCTGACTGCTTTGCAGCGGCGCGCCAAATACCCATCAATGCTATCGGTTAGCATCGCCAACAGAATTGCAAGGATACGAAACGACGTGTTTTCTATTAAAAATAGAAAAGCCAGCGGAGCTCTGAGAAAGGATAGGCCGTTGTGTAAAGTTAGCATTTGCACTATGCGTTGGAAAAACTAATTCGTCGGTAGATTTCTCGTCCGAGTCTTCTTTCTGCTTTTATACCAAATGATACTAATTACCGTCACACTGAAAGCAGCAAAAATCAGCAGGTTGAACGTTTTGAGATAATGCCAAATCAGTTCGTAGTTCTGGCTGAGGGTGAAAAATAAATAAAAACAGGCGCTGCACCACAAAGAACAGGCAAGCGCATCCATCAAGATAAATTTACCAAAGGGCACTTTGCTCATCCCTGACGACATGAAGATGCAATTGCGCACGCCAAAGGGAATGAACCGGCCTATCACAATTCCATTAGCAGCAACGAATCCGCATCGAGTTCCGAACCGAAACCATTTTCAAAACCATACAATAAACCTGATCAAAAAAAATGAGGGCAAA
>CAJCIW010000079.1 GCA_903970455.1 Verrucomicrobiota bacterium
AATAAAAAATGGCGTTCAGTCTGGTATGCGAATAAACAGGAATTCGGCAATCTTCTCGGCGAAGATCATATGATTAGAAAGTATTTGATGTCCAAGCCTTGCTGTCAAGGGACTTCGTTGCTCACTATCAAGAGAATGAGCGGTAAAGTCGAAGTCACGATTCACACTGCCCGTCCAGGTCTTGTGATCGGCAAGAAAGGCGCTGAGATCGATGTCCTTAAGCAAGAGCTGAAAAAATTGACAGGGAAAGAGATCTGGATCGAAGTTGATGAAATTAAACGTCCCGATCTCGATGCTAAACTTGTTGCAGAAGGGATCGCCAAGCAACTCGAGCGTCGCGTACCGTTTAGACGCGTTATGAAAAAATCGATGCAGGCGACGATAGACGCGGGCGCCGCAGGAATCAAAGTTCAAATATCAGGACGTATCGGCGGCGCAGAGATCGCACGTACGGAGTGGTACAAGGAAGGGCGAATACCGCTACAGACGATTCGCGCCGAAATTGATTATGCGCATGGTAGAGCTGAGACGACCTACGGATCGATCGGCGTCAAAGTGTGGATCAATAGAGGTGAAGAACAACTTAATCGCGCAGTGGGAGGCTAACTATGGCCCTGATGCCAGCCCGAATGAAGTATAGAAAAATGCAAAAAGGCCAGCACGCAGGCCTTAGCAAAGCGGCCAATTTTGTCGATTTCGGCGACTTTGGAATGCAGTGCTTAGAGCGGGGACGTGTGACAAATCACCAGATTGAAGCCTGCAGGGTCGCTATTAACAGATATTTCAACCGCCGAGGCAAAGTGTGGATCCGCATTTTCCCAGATAAGTCTGTTTCGAAGAAGCCTGCTGAAACACGCATGGGTAAAGGGAAAGGAGCGCCTGATCATTGGGTAGCTGTTGTCCGTCCGGGAAGAATTATGTTTGAAGTTGGCGGTGTGCCAAAAGAAATGGCGCAAAATGCTTTGAGAAGAGCTGCTGCGAAACTGGGAATAAAGACCCGTTTTGTCGAACGCGTAGAAAGGGTGTAGGAATTTATGGTAAAAGCAAAAGAGCTGAGAGATCAATCTCCTGAAGAACTGAAAGCCCTCTATCAAGACTTATCGAGAGAGTTATTTCAACTTCGCAACGAGATGAAAATCACGCGAAAAATGGAAAAGCCGCATTTGGTTCGCATCAAGAAAAAAGACCGTGCGCGTGCAATGACGATTCTGCGTGAAAAAGAAATGGCCGTAAGGTGAGGAATTCAATGGAAACAACTTCTAAGAGAAAAGTTCGCGAAGGTATCGTCGTATCGACAAAGATGCAAAAGACGATCACAGTTAAAGTGGAGCGTACGATACGGCATCCTGATTTTCAGAAGGTGGTCAAGCGAGAGAAGAAATATTACGCACACAATGAAAATCCCGACATTAAAGTAGGCCAGAAAGTGCGGATTATCGAAACCCGTCCACTTTCTAAACTTAAGCGTTGGCGAGTTTTAGAAGTTCTCTCCTGATTTGAGAGCAGCTGACGAGAAAAACAAAGTGAGATAAATATGATCCAACAAGAATCCAATCTAGAAGTTGCTGATAATACAGGCGCTAAGCGAGTACGCTGCTTTAAGGTCCTCAAAGGGTCTAAACGCAGATATGCTAATGTCGGCGATGTGATTATTTGTTCTGTAAAAGAAGCTGATCCGAAAGGAAGCGTAAAGAAAGGCGAAGTAGTTCGCGCTGTCATCGTAAGAACGAAAAGCTATGTCCGTCGCTCTGATGGATCCCTCTTGCGCTTCTACGATAATAGCTGCGTTTTGATCGATGAAAAAGATAACCCTCGCGGAACACGTATTTTCGGACCTGTTGCACGTGAAGTGCGCGAATCGGGATTCGTCAAAATCACTTCGCTTGCGCCAGAAGTCATATAGGGAATGGAGATTAAGATGAGCAAATGGATTAGAAAAGGCGATAAAGTCGTTGTGATCGCAGGAAATGAAAAAGGCAAGTCTGGCGAAGTGATCCGGCGGAATGAAGACCGAGTACTCGTGCAAGGGATAAATATCCGTAAAAAGCACGCGAAAAGGCAACAAAAAGCACCGGGCGCAGAGATAATCGAAATGGAAGTGCCTCTGCATGTTTCCAATCTTGCTCTTTGCAATGGGGATGGAAAGGCAGTTAAAGCAAAAGTGAGAACCAATAAGAGTGGTGCAAAAGAGTTGTACTATCTCGAAGGTGAAAAAGAAGTCACACTTCGACAAGTAAGAAAACATTCATAAAGAAGATAAGCAATGTCTAGGTTACAAAAACGATATAAAGAAGAAGTCAAAAATTCTCTTCGAGAAAGGTTTAAGTATGAGAACAGCATGCTTATTCCTGCTCTCAGAAAAATTGTCATTAGCATGGGACTTGCAGAAGCCACTAAAGACAAGAACGCTCTACAAGACTGCTTTAAAGAGATGTCGCAGCTTTCCGGCCAAAAGCCAGTCTTTACAAAAGCTCGAAAGTCAGTGGCCAATTTTAAGCTTAGAGAAGGGCAAGCCATCGGATTAAAAGTGACGTTGCGCAAGAAGAGAATGTACGACTTTCTTGACCGCTTTTGCCATATCGTTTCACCTCGCATCCGCGATTTTCGCGGCTTTCCTGCAAAGTGCGATGGTAAAGGGAATTATTCCATAGGTATTGAAGAACAACAAATATTCCCGGAAATTAATTTGGATGAAGTGAAAAGAACGCAGGGTATGAATATCACATTCGTCACATCAGCAACCAACGATGAGGAGTGCATAGAGTTGTTAAGACAGCTGGGCTTCCCATTTAAAACAGAGACTAACAGCTGAGGGAGAGGAAGACATGTTAAATGATCCAATCGCAGACCTACTGACAAGAATTCGCAATGCAAAGCAAGCGCGGCATCGTTATGTCGACTTTCGCCCAAGCAAAATTAAAATGGATATCGTCAGGGTTTTGCACGAACAAGGCTTTGTTGACAATTTTTTGGTCAACGAAGAAAAAGGACAGGCCCGCTTATTCCTGAAATACGCAGGCGGCCGAGAACCTGTCATCAAAGGTCTGGACCGCATTTCGTCGCCTTCACTGCGCCGTTATGTGGGATATCGTCAGATACCTCGTATATATGGAGGAATGGGTGTTGCCATTCTTTCCACACCTGGAGGAATTGTTGATGGCGAAACTGCCCGCAAGAAGAAACTCGGCGGCGAACTACTATGCTTAGTTTGGTAATATAAAAGAGGTAAAAAAGGATGTCACGTCTTGGAAATTCTCCAATCCCCCTTCCCGAGAAAGTCGAGGTGAAAATTGCTGACGGGATGATCAACGTTAAGGGGCCAAAGGGCACCAATGCGATTCCTGGTCATGAAGGAATAACTGTTAAAGTCGAAGAGAATCGTCTCATGGTCATCAAAGACGAAAATATCGAAATGCCAAAAACGACGCATGGACTGTTCCGAGCATTGATTAACAATTTAATCATTGGCGTCTCAAAAGGATTTGAAGTTCGCCTCAACCTGGTTGGGGTTGGTTACCGTGCAGCGCTGCAAGGCCAAAAGCTAGATCTTCAATTGGGCTTTTCCCATCCGACTCAGGTAAACATCCCCAAAGGGGTTAACGTTGCCGTCGACAAAAGCGTAACCATCATCATTACTGGGATTGACAAGCATCTTGTTGGCCAATTTGCCGCTGCTGTGCGTGCGATGAAGCCGCCAGAGCCGTACAAAGGGAAAGGGATCCGGTATGAAAATGAATTTGTCCGTAAGAAAGCTGGCAAAGCTGCAAAAGGCAAAGCTGCATAATAAGGTAAAGGCTTATGATTAATGAATTACAAAAACGGAAGACGAAACGGCACCGAAGAGTTCTTCGAGTCAGACGTCAAGTGAGAGGGACAGCGGAAAAACCAAGGCTATCCGTCTACAAATCAAACAGGCATCTGTTCGCTCAGCTCATCGATGACGACAAAGGAATCACGTTAGCTAGTGCTGGAACAGTGATGAAGCAGCTACGCGACCAAAAACTCGGAATGCGTAGCAAAGACTCCGCGCGCCAAGTCGGAACGTTGATCGGAGAGGCAGCTAAGCAAAAGAATATCGCTAAGGTCGTATTCGATCGCGGACACAACAAGTACCACGGTCTCTTGGCAGAACTTGCCAATGCAGCTCGTGAAACAGGTTTACAATTTTAGTCAGGGTAATAAGACATGTCGAAACAAGAAGCTAAACGACGCGCTGAAGATTACGGAACTGAATTCGAAGAAAAAGTCCTTTATATCAATCGCTGTTCTAAAGTCGTAAAAGGGGGACGAAAGTTCAGTTTTTCTGCCTTGGTAATCATCGGCGATGGGCAAGGGCATATCGGTTTTGGTTTTGCAAAAGCAAACGAAGTATCTGACGCGATCCGAAAAGGGACTGAGGCCGCGCGAAAGAATGTCATGTCGTTTGAGATGGAAGGGACAACAATTCCTCACGAAATCACTGTCGAATGGGACGGCGCAAAAGTATTGCTGAAGCCGGCACCAGAGGGGACAGGCGTCATTGCGGGATCAAAAGTGCGTTCTGTACTCGAATTGGGCGGAGTAAAGGACGTTGTCTCTAAAAGTCTAGGGTCTAGCAATCCATTGAACCAAGTCCGGGCCACTATCGAAGCGCTTACTCAACTTACTAATCGTCAAAAGAATCGTGAAATACGAGGGTTACAATCATGATGACATTATCTCAACTCTCTAATACCCATCGCCCCCAGAAGAAATCTCGCCGCGTCGGACGCGGTATGGGCTCGAAGCGGGGGAAAACATGCGGCCGCGGTAATAAAGGGGACATGGCTCGTTGCGGTTATAAAACACGGCCTGGACATGAAGGCGGTCAAATCCCTCTTTATAAGAAATCTCCCACTCGCGGATTTACTAACGGCAGATTCAAGAACATGGTGTTTGCAATCAATCTCGGGATGATTGAAAAATTGTATTCCGACGGCGAAACTGTCTCATTGAAAACACTGCAAGATAAAGGCTTTGCTCCGAGACGTATTCCAGGCGGTTTGAAAATTTTATCTGGCGGCGAATTGAAGAAGAAAGTCAACATACAAGCTAGTTTTTACTCTGGAACAGCGGAAGAAAAACTAAAAAAGAATGGAATATCCTTCCAACAAATCCCTATTGGGAAATGATTGAGTCTCTCAACAATTAATTCGGCTTAAGAAATGATTGAAGGGATTAGACGCATTTTAAGCGTGCCAGAATTGAAGACTAAAATAGTCTTTACTCTGCTCATGCTCATTGCTTGCCGTGTAGGGGCATACATACCCGTTCCCGGCATTAATGGAGACGCAGCAGTAGAGCTTTTTCGTAATGCAACTGGAGGAAGTCAAAACCTTTTCCAGCTTATGGACGTGTTTTCTGGCGGAGCATTTGCTCAAATGACGATCATTGCACTTGGGGTTATGCCCTACATTTCTGCCTCAATTATCATGCAATTGCTGATGGCCCTGGTCCCTTCTCTACAGAGAGAAATCCGCGAGAATCCTGATGTTGGTCGCCGAAAAATGGGCAAGTGGATTCGCTTGCTGACCTTGGGCTTAGCATTTTTTCAGGCGGGGCTTTATGGGAAATATGCTGTGGGCCTCAATGCGAGTAGCCCAGGCGTCATCGTAAACGAGATTCTTGATGTTCAGGCTTTCGGGTTTCCCTGGCTCTTTTATTTGATCGTTATGGCGACGATGACCGCTGGAACCGTACTTCTGATGTGGATAGGAGAGCAAATCACTGAAAAGGGTGTTGGCAACGGGATCAGTTTGATCATTACGATCGGGATTCTTTCTTCCTTACCGGGGACGATTGGATCTGTGATTAGACAACTCAATCTCGATTCGCAAGAACCCGGACAGCTCACATTTTCTTCGCTAGTCGTTCTCAGCGGAGTATTTGTCTTGATAATCGTCGGAACAATATTGATTATTCAAGGACAACGAAAAATCCCGCTCCAATATGCTCGTAGGGTGGTCGGAAGGCAGGAAGTACAGGGAGGTAATGCGTATATTCCTCTCAAAATTAACTACGCCGGTGTCATCCCCGTGATTTTTTCAACATCTTTTTTGATGTTCCCCGCAACAATTGGTCAATTTCTTGGCCAAGGATCCTGGTTGGGCCGTTTTGCCAATATGATCTCCCCAGGCACATGGGTTTACATGCTACTCAATGTGATGTTAATTATTTTCTTCACATATTTTTGGACGGCAACTCAGTTCCACCCTGAACAGATCGCTTCCGACATGAAGAAAAACGGGGCTTTCGTGCCTGGGATACGTCAAGGCAGACCGACTCAAGATTTTCTTGAGGCAACAATGAATCGCATTACTTTTGCAGGTGCTTTGTTTCTGGCATCGATTGCGGTTTTGCCGACCATCGTAGGTAAAATATTAAGTGTCGATTCCTCCATTACCTATTTCTTTGGCGGCACCTCGCTCTTGATCCTTGTAGGCGTAGTGCTCGACACTTCGAAACAGATTGAATCGCATTTGCTCATGAAGCGCTATGAAGGCTTTATGAAGAAAGGGGGGCTGCGAGGCCGTTGACAATTTTTTTTTAAATCCTGAGGTAGTAATACCTCAAAAATTGAATACGCAACTGACTACAGTTGTAAATAAACAAAACATCTGATAAATTTCTCAGATTGTTTGTCGAATAAAGGAAACTTTCCATGCCAAGAGTGATAGGGATCGATATACCAGACAATAAACGGTTAGAAATCAGCCTCATGTACATCTATGGGATTGGGCGCCGACTGTCAAATGAAATTTGCGCAAAGCTTGGATTAAGTCCAAACATGAAAGCGCATAATTTGACAGAAGATGAAATTGCAAAGATCAACGCCATGCTTACAACGCAATATGTTGTAGAAGGAGATCTTCGCCGCCAAATTCAAAATAATATCAAGCGTTTGATCAGCATCCATTGCTATCGCGGAATGAGGCACCGATTAGGACTGCCTGTAAGAGGCCAGCGCACCCGTACAAATTCACGTACGCGCAAAGGCAAGAGAAAAACCGTTGCTAATAAGAAGAAATAAGGGAGAGTGAACTTTGGCTAAACAAGAAGCACAAAAGACGATGGCCAAAAAGCCGACCATCGCTAAAACACGGAAAAAAGCGATTCGCAACGTCCCAAGTGGAATTGCACACGTTAAGGCGACATTTAACAATACGATTGTTTCTATTACGGATTTGACTGGCAATGTGATTTCCTGGGCATCGGCCGGAAAGGTCGGATACATAGGATCCCGTAAATCTTCCGCCTTTGCAGCGACTGTTGCAGCGCAAGATGCAGCAAAAGTGGCCATGTCTCTGGGAATGAAAGAAGTTGAAGTCAATCTTTCGGGGCCTGGCGCAGGAAGAGAATCCGCCGTACGCGGGTTGCAGAGTTCGGGTCTTGCAATCACGATTATTCGCGACAAGACGCCTGTACCGCATAACGGATGCCGTCCTCGTAAACGTAGAAGAGTCTAAAAAACTGAAAATAGTAATTTTGCAGGAGATCGTTCATGGCCGTAAAGTATGGCAAGTTTGAGTTGCCGACAAAAATTAAAGTCGATGAGGCGAGTAAATCGGGAACCTTTGCTCGATTTATCGCGGAACCTTTTGAAAGAGGATTCGGGCATACTGTCGGTAGTGCTCTAAGAAGAATCATTCTAAGTTCTTTAGAGGCACCTTCCATCATGTCTGTACGCATCGAAGGAGTACCTCATGAGTACATGGCGATCGAGGGAATCATTGAGGACATGACCCATATTGTCCTCAATCTCAAGAACGCCCTTCTTAGAAAGCTTCCTACTGACGAAGAAATGGGTTCTCGGGAACCAAAAGTAATTTCTAAAATTTTAGACATTACTGGCGATATGCTCGATAAAAACCGCGGACACTACTCAGTCACCCTTAAAGAACTGATTGGGCTTTCAGACTTTGATGTCGTTAATCCAGAGCTTGCGATCTTTACAGTCACAAAACCGATGACTCGAAAAGTCGACATAAAAGTTGCAGCCGGCAGAGGGTATGTTCCTTCTGAGCGACATGTCGTTGTAGAAAAGGGTGTGGACGAGATCATTATCGATTCTGCTTTTTCTCCAGTCCGTCTCGTGAATTACTTTGTCGAAAATACCCGGGTTGGCCAAGACACAGATTTCGACCGGTTAATTCTGGAAATCTCAACTGACGGCCGCATCACTCCGGAAGAAGCCCTAGCGTTCGCCACACAGATTGGGATTCTTCACTTACAAGTCTTTGATCAGTTGAAATTGCATAGTCTGACTTTCGATCAGGGGGAAATCGAGCTGAATACCGATCGCGACGCCTTGATGGCTAAACTTGCGCTCAGGATCAATGAGATCGAGCTGTCCGTCCGTTCTACGAACTGCCTTGCCGGAGCAAATATCGATACGATTGCGGAACTCGTTGTCATGCCCGAGTCGGAAATGCTTAAATTTAGAAACTTTGGTAAGAAATCCCTCAATGAAATCAAGGCGAAGCTCGAAGAAATGGGGCTTGCCCTTGGAATGGATTTGGCTAAATTCGGAATCACTCGAGACAATGTCAAACAACTTATCCAAGATTACATCACTGAAAAAGCAGGAACCCAAGTATGAGACACGGAAAAGATACATTCAAGATCGGCAGGACCGCGAGCCACCGGCGCTGTATGATCGCCAATATGCTCAAGTCATTAATCGAGCATGGGCGGATCGAAACCACGGAGCGTAAAGCAAAGGAACTTCGACGGCATGCAGACCATATGGTCACGCTCGCGAAGAAAAACACTTTGGCAAGCCGCCGCAAAGCTGTTGGCGAGCTCATGATCGCGTACAATGCATTGACTTCTAAGGAAGCGCGAGCAGCGAAAGCAGGCAAAAAAGAAGGCTATAATACCGATCGACAAGTCATCGGCAAACTTTTTGGCGAACTCGCTACCCGGTTTGCTACCCGCAATGGGGGATATACACGTATCATCAAAAAAGATTTCCGAATTGGCGATAGCGCTCCAAGCTGCTATATCGAATACCTCGCCCAATAATATCCCCATACAGAGCTTCAGAGCCTTCTCGCTCTGAAGCTCTAATTTCTTTACATTCAAAAAACAGTTCTTTATCATCAGTGCTACGCTCCAAAGGAGGATAGAATGCCGATTAGAATTGCTATTAACGGGTTTGGGAGAATTGGCCGCCTTGTTTTCCGCATTCTTCATGAAAGTTATCCTGATGTCGAAGTCGTTGTCATCAATGATCTCGTTCCTGCCGACAATCTCGCCTATCTTTTAAAATTTGACTCTGTTCACCGAACCCCTTCCTTTAATATTAAAGCAGAAGGAGAGTATCTCAATGTTGATGGAAAGAAATCGATTGTTCTTTCCGAGAAAGATCCCGCTAAGCTCCCTTGGAGGGCCCTCGGCGTTGACTATGTCATTGAGGCCTCTGGGCATTTTACAAACGCAGATGACGCACGGAGGCATATTGAGGCCGGAGCAAAACGAGTGATCATTACTGCTCCTGCAAAGGGAGATTGCCCAACGCTTGTGATGGGTGTCAATGAGAAGACGTATAATCCCCTAAAAGATCAGATCGTTTCCAATGCTTCCTGCACAACCAACTGTTTAGCTCCTCTCACAAAGGTCGTTCTCGATGAATTTGGAATCGAAGAAGGATTGATGACCACTGTCCATTCTCTGACGGCGACACAGCCTTCGGTAGACGGGCCTTCAAAAAAAGATTGGAGGGGGGGGCGCGCGGCCAGCATCAACATCATCCCATCCTCCACGGGAGCGGCAAAAGCAGTAGGAGAGTGCATCCCCGCTATCAAAGGAAAGCTGACCGGGATGGCATTCCGTGTCCCGACAGCAGACGTTTCCGTTGTCGATTTGACCGTTCGCCTCTCTAAGGATACCACCTACAATGAGATTTGCAATGCCGTAAAAAAGGCAGCAGACGGCGCTATGAAAGGAATTATTGAATACTGTGAAGAGGAAGCGGTGTCCAGCGACTTTATCGGCAATACTGCCTCATGTATTTTTGATAAAGGAGCAGGAATTGCTCTGAATCCCCGTTTTTATAAATTGGTGGCATGGTATGATAATGAAATGGGATATGCCAACCGCGTTGTCGATCTAGTTCGATACATGGCATCCAAAGAAAAGTAATTTTTTTAAACTCTGGCGCAACCTGCGTCATTCGTAAACTGAATAACATGGGATAGAAATTTGTGAATTTTACTCGAGAACCCATCATAGAAACGATCATTTCCCCTCGTGAAGGGCATAAGCTTCTCGTCCGCACCAGCAAAAGCAGCGGGCAAGCAGAAGAATACTACGTCGATGCTCTAGAAGTCGTGTCGTTTGGACACGCCTTCTTTTTTCGCTCGATGGAACGGCCGAAGGCCTTTTTAGTGCCCACGTCCGATTATGAAGTTTTAGAAGTGAAAGAAACTCGCGTAGCGTTGAAGAACATCAGCCACGACCGCCAGATAAAAATTGGTGGAGGGCGCGAAGCCTCTCTTCGTCATCAGCACCGTGAGCCTTCTCCTGAAAGAGAAGCCGAACCCGTTGCCTCAGAAGAAGAAGAGCCAGCTCAGCCTCCAGAGTCAGGCCTGGAAACAGCGATTGGTTCCCGCATGGACAAAAGGCGCGACCGCCGTCGCCGCCGTCACCGCCGTCCCGACGAGGAATGGACAGACCGGAGAACACAAGAACCTCAATCTGCCCAGTCTGAACCCGAGCAAAAACTCCCGGGAGGTGGAGCAGAAGATGAAACGAAAGTTTCATCTTCAATGTTTTCTTCCCTCATCCCACCCCCCACCACTCTCATCTCCGAAACCCTCAGCCGGTATAAAGATAAAGAATTTGCTGAAGGCACTCCTCCCGCGAAAGAAGAAATAGATGAAGAGAAAAAGAGAAAATCGAAAAAGGAAGACCGCTCTTCCGAAGAAGAAACAGGCTCCGATTCTGCTCCGTTGCATCGCATCGCTACAACGTCTTCAGCAGAATCCGTAGAGACCTCCTCTTTCTCTTCCACGAATTTTTCTCCATTGCCGCCCGGCAGAGATCCTTTCTTCTTTTAGTTCTATCGGGGGTTCGTAAGAACCCCCAATTCCCACTTGAATTTATCCTCCCAGCCCCGTTAAACTGTTCACTGTGTTCTCCCTCCAAAGCTCGGATGGTGGAATGGTAGACACTAGGGACTTAAAATCCCTTGCCAGCAATGGCGTGCGAGTTCGACTCTCGCTCCGAGCATTTTTTGTTACCAATGGGTTATGACAAATCATAACCTCCTGACAATTGAGACGAATTGTGGACTGGGCCACTGCGAAAAAATCAGGAGGTTTTTTTTATGGCATACATTGAGAAAAGGAGCCACGCTTCTGGAAAAACGACTTATCGTCCGCCCATCCGTTTACAAGGATCTCCTCCCTCTCGGTGTGTTCGGCGGAGACGTGGAGTCTCCGCTCTGAACTTTTGGGGCGTCCCTAGTATTATCCTTTTGCAATCCAATTTTTTGTGAGTTCTGTAACAAGTTCTTTTATTTTCTCTTTTCTAATACGCGTAATCTCGTTTACCTTGTCGGTGACCACTTGTTGCTGCAATGAGGTGTCTTCGAGTAGCTGATCGAGCTTCAGGGTAGCCTCGGCGTCGATTTGCTTGAATTCTTCGCTGTGCTCTTGCTTCATTTTTTCAATCCAATGTTCTGAAGACGTCAAAATTTCGAGAACTTGATCTGTTGAGGAAGTTTGATCTAAAGCGAGTTTAGTCGCAGTTTGGAGCTCTTCATTGGTAATCCCGGACATTGCTGGGTAGAGCATTCCTTCTGTAGCTACCGGGAGCTTAAGAGGATCCTTGAGCTTCACTTTGAAATAGAGGATAACCTCAATCTCATCGCCCAATCCTTTTTCTTTAATTTTTTCTTTCGCAAATCGGTATAGGATATCTAAACGCCTGCCTCCAACGAGCACTTCAGCAAGTTTTTTTGCACTAAAGTCTTTAGAACCGCAATCGAGAAGCCATTGAAGGTAAATGTCATTAAAAGCATCTGCAACCCGGTCGCCACAGGTGGCCAAGGCCTCTTCTAGAATTACAAATAGCTTCTCCTTAAATGTTGCATTTGTGCAAGCGCCATGGAGCATGCGGGCGACATTCAAAACCAATCCTTGACATGTCAGGGGATGCTTAAAGTCGTTTGTTTTTTTCAACCGGATCAAAAACTGCTTCAAATTCCCTATTTGGTGCCCATTAAGTTCATCAAGAAATGGTTGAAATAGCGGATCCCCGAGAGGATTTTTGCATGAATACACCCCTTCAAGCGTTTTGCTATTGAGGTTCTCGGATGCTAAACTCCTAGTTTTCTTGGGCTTAGAATCCTTATAACTAAAATATTAAATTATCATTACGAAATTTCTATTGTGCGCTAGTGCGAGTTTAATTCTTTTGTTTAAAAATAGAATTGTGTGTATAATAACATGTGATCAGCGCATTTATAGAATTCGGGTGAGAAATCGAGCCTGAACCTATTTGAGTTCCAATGATTTCCCCTATCCATAGAGATCTGGGACGGGTGTACAGTGAAACTCCGAATCTCAATCGAAACGATTCATGAACTGAATGGATATTATTATTTTTTTGAATAAACGTTAAAAATATTGGTTTATAATATGGCTGTATGTTTTAAAGACTTGAATGACGTTAAAATTGATGTGAATATTTATGTTGAAGAATATAAAAAAATATTTTCTTTTATTGTTAATCAAAAAGTTACAGACAGAAGTCATAAAATCGAACGAATAATGAATGAGCTTAAAGAAAAAAGGGTTTTTGAATTAACGGGCGACGAGAGTTTCAAGGAAAAAATATATAGCAACATCCGGGAGTTATTAGAAGTTAGACCTGGGAGGATATTAATGAAAGAGTTAATCAAATTATCTCCAATATTTGAAAGTATTGTCATTAGGAACGGCGAAAAATTTTGGCATCATCCCAATCACATCATCGATGTTAATTTGAATAAATGCTCAGATGACAATTATAATGCTATGTGCGGATCAAAAATAGTTGGCTGTTCAAAACCAAAGTCAATTACTTTAGCTCATGAATTAATTCATGAGTTGCATGAAAGAGAAAGAGAGTTGCAGAGTGCTCTGGAAATATATCGTAACCGGAAACTCGAGTTACCAGGTCCCCTGAATGAATTCAAAGAGGTTGAAATTTACCCAAATCCTTGTTTTCGAAGTATTTCGTTTGAGGGCTTTGAATCACAAGTTATCTTTGAAAAATTAACTAACCTGGAAGAGCAGCATACCATCGTCGGTGTAAATATCCCCAGATTTTTAAAAAAGAAAAAATTAAATAAATTAGATATTTTGAGCGAGAATGTTTTTTTGTGCGCATGTAATTTATTGCCACGAGTGGATCACCAACAAACTGAAATTGATTGCGGTGATGGAGATAACCAATTAAATCGAGAGAATTTATCTTCATATTATCAATGGTTGCATCTGCAACTTAATAAAAGAAATGGAAAAGTAGAAAAAGCGAAATATGAATATTCTTCGAGTGAAAAATTTACCTGAGAAGAATTTTCCTGGCCGCTGAAAATATACGGCATCCTGGTTGGACATTGATACAATTTTCTTTTGGTGACCTTTTTTACAGCCGCAGGCAATGAGTGCAGAAATCAGCAGAAGATCATTTAAGCAGGAATTTTTTCTAAGGGTCAAAGGCATGAGTGGATCTTTCGGTAATAAGTTCTTCAAATCGCGGAATGGCTATTCCTGATTTTTGGTATTGAGAAATCATGGGTTTGAGTCCCGAGCCCCCTAATTCGATTAACTCCAGGTTTCGAAAGCAACGGCTGATGACCCTATTTCTTAGTTGGGAGCGGTCTTGTTGCTTAAACCAAAAATTTAACCAC
>CAJCIW010000080.1 GCA_903970455.1 Verrucomicrobiota bacterium
AAAAAGCTATTTAACGGACCCCTCGAAACCTTTACCTCCTGGGACCCTTTATGCTTTAAGAAATTTTGATAACGTGCAGAGCCCGCCGATGGACTATTGGTATTATTTAAATACTCAGTTTGAAGAAATTGGGGAGGAGTCGCGGCGCCTCGTGGGACACGATTCCCGCTCGCGGCCTTGGTATCAGGGTGCGGTGGAATCCAAAGGGCTTTATTGGACTGGCTTTTACACATTCGAATCTACCCCGGAGCGAGGAATTTCCATCTCTAATCCGATCTATGATTCCAAAGGGGAGCTCCTCGGGGTCATCGCTGCAGACTTAACATTTACTTTTCTCTCCAAATTTTTAGTGGATCAAAAGATCGGCAATACAGGAAAAGCCTTTATTCTCGATGCAGAAGGGAAAATCATCGCTCCTGACCTCACCGGGAGCCGAGGGGAGTCGGGTATCACTAATACGCTCGTTGCTTCTATTTTTCAGATGTCGAAAGCAAATCCGCAAAATCCCAGTTTTATCTTTAAAAGCAAAGGGGTGGAATACCTTGCCTATATCACTAAGCCGCCTGTCATTTTTAACAGCGACTGGCTGATCGTCGTCGTTGCACCCCTGAAAGATTTCTTGGGGCAGATGATTTTGCTCCAGCAGGAGGCGCTGATATTAACCGTCGCCATTCTGCTTTTTTCCTCTTTGGTCATCATCTATTTTGCCAAACGCATTTCCAATCCCATGGTGACCCTGGCTCAAGAAGTGAATAAAATCAGCCAGCTTCAGCTCGATAGCAACGTGAGAGTGAAATCGAACATTAAAGAAATTTTCCTGATTGACAATTCTATTGCTGCGATGCGCCGGGTGATCCGCTCGTTTTCACGCTATGTCCCAAAAGAGATTGTGAGAGATCTTTTTCAGACTAACGAAGAAATTATTCTCGGAGGGAAAAAAAGAAAAATCACGATCTTTTTCTCCGATGTTGAGGGATTTACGGGTATCGCGGAAACGTATTCGATCGACGTCTTGATTCCCTTATTGAGCGAGTATTTCAATGAAATGAACAGGATTATTTTGGATTCTCACGGAACGATTGATAAATTCTTAGGCGATGGAATCATGGCGTTCTGGGGAGCCCCGATCGAATTTGCCGACCACGCCTCAAGGGCATGCACGGCAGCGTTGCTATGTACAGCCATGCTGAAAAAGATGAACAAGAAACGGATAGAGGATGGAAAGCCGGAATTTATCACCCGTTTTGGGATCAATACAGGGATTGTGATCGTTGGAAATATCGGGACGGAAGATCGAATGAACTACACAGTGATTGGCGATGCGGTCAATATCACTTCCCGCCTTCAGGATGTCGATAAATTCTACCATACTTCCATCATCATCAGCCAGGATACTTATTCCGAATTGGGAGGCAAGTTTCTAGTTAGGCCTTTGGATTTTGTGGCTGTGAAGGGAAAAAAAGAAAAGATCAAGATCTATGAACTGTTGGGCAAAATGGACGGGGAAAAGGAGATCGAGCCAACCCCCGAGGCGATCGAGCTCAGCAAAAGCTTTTCCCAAGCTTATGATGCCTTCGACCGAAAGGAGTATAAGCAGGCAGAGGAATTGTTCAAAGCGATTCTCAAAAAATTCCCAAACGACTACCCCACTCAACTTTATCTCCAGCGCTTTTCAAATCCATGAGCGTTCAATAAGGAAAGTATTTTTTTGCAAGAAATGCTCTAAAAGAGATATAGAGACCGATCAGAGGATGTCTACAAACTGAGGGTTCGTCGAGTTTTTCGATTATTTTGGCCGTTTTCGATTCTTTTTGCGGCGGTATACTACACCCTCAAAAAGAATCGAAAAATCGATACAACTTCACTTTGTAGACATCCTCTTAATCCCAAATGAGAAAACGATGACTCAAGAAAAGCAGCCGCGCGGCCTCTATCTTCTCTTCTTCACGGAATTATGGGAACGTTTCGGCTTCTATACATTGATGACCATCATCATCCTTTATATGACGAAGGCGTTGATGATGACGGATAGCAAAGCTTATCTTCTTTACGGCACCTTTACCTCGATGCTTTACTTGACGCCCGTGATTGGAGGATATCTTGCCGATCGTTATTTAGGTTCGCAGCGATCGATCATCATCGGAGGCGTTTTATTTGTCATTGGCTATTTGCTGACTGCTTTGCCAACGGGGAATGGATTCTTTATCGGCCTCAGCGTCATCATCATTGCGAATGGTCTCTTTAAGCCGAATGTATCCACCATTGTCGGGGACCTATATCGGCCTGGCGATCCGCGTCGCGATGGGGGATTTACGTTATTCTATATGGGGATCAACATTGGTTCCCTAATCCCGCCTCTAATCACAGGGGCATTGATCAAAAAATTTGGATGGCATAGCGGGTTTTTATTGGCTGCCCTAGGCATGGCCATAGGAATCGTTACATTCATCAGCGGAAAGTCCCGTTTGCGCTCTTTTGGTAGCCTTCCTTCCATGAGTCCGCTCCATGACCGGGGACGCGCGATGACTTTTTATATTCTCTTTTATCTGGGTATCATCGCATGTATTGCCGCGCTTCTTTTTCTTTTTCGCTTTCCAGCGGAGACCGACCTCATTTTGGCTCTTGCTTCTTTGGCTATTCTGGGCGTCGTGATTTATTTTCTACTTAAGGAAAAACCTGCGCAGCGCAATAAATTGATTGCCTGTTTGATCCTCATTTTGATTTCTGTCGGTTTTTGGGCGATTTATAACCAGACGTTCACTTCATTGATGTTGTATGCCGATCGGAATATGAACAAAGAGTTTTTGGGCTTTACCATCGACGCTGAGTTCACTCAGTTTTTCAATCCGTTCTTTATCGTGCTGTTCAGTCCGATTTTGAGCAGGCTTTGGATCTTTTTGCACAACAAGAAAAACAACCCTTCGACCCCTACCAAATTTTCTTTCGGCGTACTCTTCATGGCGCTCGGCTTCTTTTTCTTGGGGTTGGGGGGAGTCTACTTTGGCGCAGACGGGGAAACCTCTTCTTATTGGCTGGTGGGAAGCTATTTGCTGCAGACTATCGGCGAGCTCTTGCTATCGCCGATCGGGCTTTCAATGATAACTACGTTAAGCCCCAAGCATCTTGTTGGGATGATGATGGGCGTCTGGTTTTTGACGCAGGCTGCGGCATTTGCCATCGGCGGAGGCCTGGCCACACTCTCTTCGGTCCCAGCACACACTTCGATGTTGACAGCGTTAGGCATCTACGATAGGGCTTTCTTCATTTATGGGGGACTTTCGCTTGCTCTTGCGATTTTGAGTTTTATACTGGTCCCTTACTTGAGGAGACTCATTCATGGTACGGATGTCGTTCGAACGCCGAAATAATCACTCTTCGGCATCTCCGAAAAGCCCCTTAAACGGGGAAAGGTATTGTTGGATGGGGCTTGGCTGCTGCAGTAAGTCTTGCATCATGTTCTTCAGGTTTTCCTTGATAAAGACCTGTTTCAGCATTTCTCCCAGAACAGACTTGGTGATTTGGTCCATCGGGAATCCCCCTTCGCTGCTGATCTCTGTGAGTTCTATTCTGTCGATGGTGGGCATTTTTTTAATTTTCCCCCCGTCCTTTTTGTAGACTACGTCGACATTGATGTTGGTTAAAATGATGCGATGAATAAGGACGGTGTGCTCAGATTTGGCCGCTCCCTTGCTTGCCGTAGATTGCATATTGCTCATGATTCGAGTCCAATTACCACTCGTGCCGCTTGCCGAATCAAATTCAAGTCCAAGGTAGACGTCCTTTAAGTCGATCTCATCGATGACGATATTTTTACTGAGATAGCGTGTAACAGGGGCAACCACATCGATCTCTCTGCAGGCGAAGGCTTTCGATAACATAGACTGGGGAGGGTTCCCAATTTCGATTTTATTCACGTCGATCTTACCCCACCCTAAGCCCATGCTGTCGATCGAAACGGAAACTTTCATTTTCTTGGAAAGATTGTTGGCGAGCATATCGGGAACCCGCGACCAAAAAATGAAGCCGATGATGACCGAGGCGAGGATCATAACCACTAGCAAGCCAGCGATTGCAGAGAAAAAGACCTTCATAACTTCCTTGGGATGTTTTTCATCAAATTATTTAAAATAATATTTTACATCAAGAGGAACAGATCGAGTTAAAAAAAAAGGCGCTCTTGCGAGCGCCCTTTACCTCAACCTTTAAGGTAGTTATCAATACTCAGCGCCAGACATGGCAGGTGCGCCAGGTTTTTCATCAACCTCTTCAGTGATGATCGCTTCGGTAGTCAGCAAGAGTGCAGCAATGGAAGCCGACAGCTCGATGCTGAGGCGGGCGACCTTGGTCGGATCGACAATTCCCATCTTGAGCATATTGCCGAATTGATCATTGAGGGCATCCCATCCTTCATAAGTGCTCATTTGAGCGACTTTTTGGACGATGATCGAGCCTTCTTTGCCAGCATTTTCGGAAATTTGGCGGATAGGCCAGCTGATTGCCTTGATGATGATCTCGACACCGACTTTTTCATCTCCGGACAGGGAGAGCGCGAGTTTTTCCAAGGCAGGAATACAGCGGATGAATGCGACACCGCCGCCTGGAACAATTCCTTCTTCGACAGCTGCTTTCGTTGCATGCACCGCATCATCGACGCGGTCTTTTTTCTCTTTCATTTCCACTTCTGTTGCAGCCCCGACCCGGATAATTCCTACGCCGCCAGCGAGTTTCGCCAGGCGTTCTAGGAGTTTTTCCCGATCATAGTCGGAAGTCGACTCTTCGATTTGTCTGCGGATCAGAGCGATTCTGTCTTCGATCTCTTTCTTCTCGCCAGCGCCTTCGACGAGCGTTGTTTCGTCTTTACCGATGACAGCTTTTTTAACGCGACCGAGCATTTCAATGGTGACGTTCTCGAGCTTGATGCCCAGTTCTTCACTGACGAGTTCTCCGCCCGTAAGGATAGCAATGTCTTCCAGGATCGCTTTGCGGCGGTCTCCAAAACCTGGCGCTTTGACAGCGCAAATTTTAAGGCCAGCGCGGAGGCGGTTGACAACGAGAGTGGCAAGAGCTTCTCCTTCGACATCCTCAGCGATGACGAGAAGGGGTCTGCCCGTCTCGGCTACAGCTTGAAGGATAGGGAGAAAATCTTTCACAGAAGCGATTTTTTTCTCGTAGAGAAGGACGAAGACGTCTTCGAGAACGCATTCTTGCGTCTCAGTATTGGTCATGAAATAAGCAGAGACATAGCCCCGGTCGAAATTCATTCCTTCTACGACATCGAGAGTCGTTTCAAACCCTTTGGCCTCTTCGACAGTGATCGTTCCGTCTTTCCCCACTTTTTCCATCGCCTTGGCGATGATCTCGCCAATTTCGGTATCCCCGTTGGCAGAAATGGTCGCTACTTGAGCAATTTCTTTCCGATCCTGGATGGGTTTGCTGAGTTTTTTCAACTCGGAAGTGATTTCTTTAACGGCTTTCTCGATGCCCCGTTTGATTTCCATCGGATTTGCGCCGGCGGTCACGTTGCGCAGCCCTTCGCTATAGATCGCTTCAGCCAAAACGGTGGCTGTGGTGGTGCCGTCGCCTGCCTTATCGGCAGTTCTGTTGGCGACTTCTTTGACCATCTGTGCGCCCATATTCTCGTGCTTGTCTTCAAGCTCGATTTCTTTGGCCACGGTCACGCCGTCCTTAGTGATCTGCGGTGCGCCGTAAGATTTGTCGATGACGACATTACGCCCTTTAGGACCCAATGTAACCTTGACTGCGGAAGCCAAAGTGCGCACGCCTTTTAAAATCTTTTGCCGCGCATCTTCTCTAAATTTAATATTCTTAGCTGCCATAGATTAAAAATCTCCTATTAAGCTTTAATTGATAATTGCGATGATATCATCAGCGCGCAAGATGACGAAATCCTCATCGTCAATCGTCACTTCCTGGCCGGAATATTTGTCCATTAAGATGGTATCTCCCACTTTGACGGGGATAGGAATCTCTTTGCCGTCGGATGAAGTCGTTCCGGTCCCAATGGCAATCACTTTTGCGGTCTCTTGCTTTTTCTTCGCTGTATCCGGGAGGATAATTCCTCCTTTTAACGTCTCTTCTTGCTCGAGGCGTTGGACGAGAACTCGGTTTCCAAGAGGCTTAAGTGTCAGTTTTTTTGTGGTTTCTTGTGCCATCTTTTCATCTCCTTTTTTTAAAAATAGAATATA
>CAJCIW010000081.1 GCA_903970455.1 Verrucomicrobiota bacterium
TTGCCTTCCATCTATTTTGGGCTCTCTGCTTTCGGAATGCCCAGCCCAGATCCCGAACGTCCCTCCGCTCAATGGGGAATCCCTTTGCAAGGGAAATATGCCGATTTGGCCTTTGAGATTTTGGCGATCGTCACCGACCCCCTTGTTGCCGATTTGTTTTCCGTAAAACGGATTGACGTCTCCAATGCTTTTGCTGAGAGCTATGGAACACGTGAGATTGTCATAATTACAGAAGAACTTTGTATCTTAAGGCTCAGTACGAAAAATTATAGGCAGGATTTAGGAAACTATTTAAAATTGCGCGATCAATTGCTGCAGAAGGAAAAGAAGGGCGGATCCGATAGGAGAGAGAAGGTGATCGATTTCCGCATTCAAAAGCTCGCTTTTATTGACGAATCCCTTTAGAGAGGAACCACAAACTCAGCTTCTGTCGATTTTTGGTCACTCTCTTAAACTCATAGGTTTCTATGTCTTCCAAAAACTCTCTCATCCTGATTCTTTGGACATGTGCTACGCTGGAAGAAGCAAGGAGGATTTGCAAAGAGCTCGTCGAGCAAAAACTAGTCGCATGCGCCAACATCATTCCTCATGTCGAATCGATTTATTTTTGGGAAAATAAAGTTGAAAATGGGAATGAGTCGAAGGTTTTCTTAAAAACAGTGGAGCGCCATTTTGAGGCTGTAAGAGACTATATTATAAAGCATTGTTCTTACGATATTCCCGAAGTTTCCCAACTCTCTATCCCCAATGGGAATCCCGATTATTTCCGCTGGGTCGAAGAGGCTGTCCAAGTAAAGATTTCATAGACTCAAATGATCGGTAAGTGATAAATTCTCGAGCTGAGAGAGCTTTTTCGCAAGAAGCGAAGAATTTATATTAAAGAAATTTGCGAATAGGCCCGATCATTACCCATATCTTCCGTTTCTAGAGGGAAGATGTGTGTAATGATCGGGCGGATAGGTTCAAAAAACTTAACTTGTGGAACGATGAAAGAGTTCATTGCTTATTTAATAAAAAATCTCGTTGATCAACCTGATGCGGTCGAAGTGCAAGTTTTTGACGGGCAGCAAGGGACGGTTGTCGAAGTCAAGGTATCAGCAGAGGATATCGCCAAGGTGGTCGGCAAACAAGGACGGACAATCAAATCACTTCGAACAATTGCCATGACTGTTGGCGCTCGTTTTGGCCGGCGTGTCAGATTAGAATTGATCCACTAACAGGCTGCTGTCTATTAATTTTGCTGTTTTAAAAAATATGTTATGATATTCTGCTCTTAAAGCATGGAGAGCGAAACGCAAAATGGGATTGAGCATTTTAGTCGTGCAAAGTGGAGATAAGCGGATTCTAAGGTTGGAAGGGCGATTGGATGATCAGACTGCCCCTTCATTGGCTAAAGAACTCGATTCCTGCCTTCTCATGCACTATCGGAAAATCCTTCTTGATATGACGGGTATCGAAGATATTTCCGAAAAAGGGATGCAGGCGCTTCTTTTGGAGACTAACAAGTTCAAAGAGGCGAGAGGGTGCTTAGGTTTAAGCAATGCTAGCGATCCCCTGATGAAAAAATTAATGACTGCCGGCTTCCATCGTGACCTCCTCATCTTTTCCGATGAGCGGACAGCGATGAAGGCCATGTCCTCATAAGGGTGAGTACACATGGGATCTTCCGGGCTGACATTTGAAGATAAAGAATTGCAGATCCTGTTAACCCACTTCACCCTGCCGGAAAAACAAAAACTCGGCCCGCGCTCCAAAAAAAAGAAAATCATCATCATCGCCGGACCGACAGGTGTTGGCAAAACGAAGCTTTCTTTATTCATTGCCAAAGCCATTGGAGGACAAATTGTCTCAGCGGACTCGATGCAAGTCTACCGCGGCATGGATATCGGCACTGCAAAACCCACCCTAGAGGAGAGAAGGACAGTCCACCATCATCTTATCGACAGCCGCGACCTCGATGAAACTTTCAATGTTGTTGAATACTATCATGAGGCTTGCCAGGCAATTAAAGAGATTTTTGATAAAGGCGCCGTCCCTATCATCGTCGGAGGAACGGGTTTCTATATTCATTCTTTGATCTACGGCCCTCCAAGCGGCCCCCCCTCCGACCCCGATTTGCGAAAAACTCTTGAAGAGGAAATGGCATCGAAAGGGACGCAATCGATGTATGACAGATTGAAAGAGCTCGATCCCAATTATGCCTTGACGATCACCCAAAAAGATCGGCACAAAATTATTCGAGCGTTAGAAATTCTGGCGATCACACGCCAGAAGGTTTCCGAACTTCCTCCCGTATCCTCAGACAATTCAGAGAATTATGACTTTCGCTGCTGGTTTGTCTATATGCCCCAAGAATCTCTCTACCCACGGGTCGAGATGCGCTGTGATAAAATGATCGCCGAGGGATTTCTCGAAGAAGTGAAAAGGCTCGAAAAAGAGGGTTTAAGAAAAAATTCATCCGCCTCTCAAGCTATCGGCTATAAACAATGCCTGGAATATCTAGATTCTCCCCAAAGCCAGGAAGACTGGGATCATTTCATCGATTCTTTCAAACAGGCTTCGCGCCGTTATGCCAAAAGACAATTTACATGGTTTCGAAAAGAACCCCTATTTCGCTGGTTAAACATCGACAAACTGCCCATAGAGCTTGCCGCCGAAATGCTCATCCAGGACTACGAACAAAGCTTCTAAGATTTTTTAAAAAACACCTCTGGATATTCAAAAAACTTCACTAAAATCAAGGATTGATCTAGTATTTTACGATTGGAGTTTCTATAGGAATATTTAACCTTGGAACTTTTATCCCTAAATTTCTTTCCAAATCAGTGGCAAAATGAACGTAGAAAATGAGTTAAGCGGCGAGTCCGAAGATGTTCTCAAAGATGAAGAAGGGTCAGAACCCCAAGACGAGGGCGGCGAACCTGTCGCTGTTGAAGGTCAGAAGGGGGAGAAGGAAAAGCCATCCGATAGCGAGAAGAAAGGCTTTTCTTCATTTTTTGCTGATTTCGTGAAAAACTTCGATAGCGAGCCGACCGCCGAAGGGAAAATTCGCATGGGCATCGATTTCATGCGGAACGCTCTCTCTAACAGCGGAACGCCCCGTTTCAAAGATTTTTGGGAAGGAAGAAAACTCTGCCTTCCTCTTTTTAAAGAAAATCTTTCCCCAAAAGTGCGCTCCCAGTTATGGAGTTCCTATATCGAGCTTTCCACGGAAGCCAAACGGCTGAAGGAGATTCTCGACGAACAGTCCGCCTTTGCGATCGAGCAAATCGAGCTCGCGATTCAAGCTCTGGAAAGAGATTTGGAACATTATGAACTTTTGTTGAGTCACTCTCAAGAAGCGCCGATTCAGCTCAATAGCGTCAGTTTGAAAGAGAAAGAGCAATTCTACGTGCAGATTCAAAAAGAGCTGTTGGTTCTCAACACACTTGCTTCGAAAGTGAACGCGATGCGGAAAGAAGTCGTGAAGACAGAGATGCGCATACGGATCAAAAATAAGCTGCTCGAACGGTTGTCTCTTTGCGGCGACCAGATTTTTCCCAAACGGAAGGAGCTGATCAAAAAAGTCTCTCAAGAATTCATGAGCGACGTCGATAACTTTGTCGAGTCGTACTTTCAGGATGAAGAGTTTAAAGATCTTCACCTGTATTCGCTGCGTGAAGAGATCAAGGAGCTTCAATCGATTGCGAAACAGCTCACCTTGAACACCCATGCTTTTACCGAAACGCGCGTCAAACTGAGCTCCTGCTGGGATAAAATAAAGAACAGGGAAAAAGAGCGCAAAAAAGAGGTGCAGCAGCAGAGACAGGAATTTAAGCAGAATTTTGATCTCGCCATGGAAAAGATCAAGCCCTTTGCTGAAATGTGTTCAGCCGGCGCCTCGGTGGAAGAGTGCAACAAAAAAGCGAATGAAATTCTCGATTTCATGCAAACCATAGATCTTGGACGTGATGAAGTGCGCGCCCTTAAAGATGAGATCCACAAGGCGAAACGGGGTCCTTTAGACCGAGCCCGGGAAGTGGAATTAGAGCGTCAGAAAAAAGAACGGGAAGCCGAAACAAAAAAACGGGAAACGCTCAATGCTTTGAAGGAGGAACTAAATGCTCTCCTCACTCAATCTGATAGCCTGGAATTCGAGTTGATGGCCTCGAAACGGGATGCTTTGCATAAGCAGTTTGAAGAGATAGTGATCTCGAAGGCGGAAAAGCAGATCATCGATCGGCAGTTCAAGCAATTGAAGGATCTCCTTGATGACAAAAAAGAAAAAACACTGTTAATGCTCTCCGAAGACGATCAAAAGGCCCTCAGCGAGCTTAAAGGTGTTCTTGAAGAGCGAAAACTTCGACGCCAAGAGATAAAAAACCAACTCGAGAACTATCGCAAATTGCTCGGGGGTTCCGGATTTGATTTTGAAAAAGCGATGATGTACCGGGAAATGATCGAAGCTGAGAAAGCGACACTTGAAAAAATCAATGCTTCTATCGATGAGATCGAAGAAAAAATTGAAGAAATAGAGGCTCATGGGTGAAGAAACTGTTACTTGGTCCCATTTAACAGTTTTTGATCTGGATCGAACGATTGTCGCAGATAATTGTAGCTTTAATTTTTGCCGGTATTTGGTAAAAAAGAACATTCTCCCTTTTTCATCCCTCATTTATTCGTTTTTTTACTACGTTAAGTATCTTTTCTTCGGCGTCGACCTATCCGATTTGCACAAAAATATCTTCGAGCGATCTCTGAAGGGAAGGCCTCTGGAAAAGCTGGAGGAAAATGTGGAGCCTTTTTTGCAGGAGTATCTTTTCTCCCGGATTTACCCTCCTGTGCTCGCGCAACTTCGTTTGGCCCAACACTTAGGTTATTACACTTTGATCCTTTCGAGCTCGCCTGGTTTTCTTGTCGAAAAAATCGCGCAGCTCTTAGGCGTCGACGAATGGGGGGCGACTCAATATGCCGTTGACAAGGAGAAGAAGTTGTGCCACATTACTTCTATAATGCAGGGCAAAGATAAAGCATCTTCCGTTCAGGAAGTTGCAAACAGGCTTTCCTTGAAGAAGGAACAAATTACTGCTTATTCCGATAGTTTTTTAGATCTACCCCTATTGCTGGCCGCAGGCTGTGCGATAGCCGTGAATCCGGACCGAAAACTGCGCCGTTTTTCTCAGCAGCAGAAATGGCGAATATTGTGAGGTTTTACCTATGAATCCACGATTTAAAGCGGTCAGAGATATTCATCACCGTTCACTCGAGGTAAAAGAGAAAAGAACGCAACCCGTTTTCGGAGAAGAAACTTTTCATCGTGGCGTGATGGAAAAAATGCTCCCGAAAAATGTGTGGGCGAATTTAAAAGAGGTCATGGAAGGGAAGGGGAAGCTCAATCCCTCTCACGCGCAAACGATCGGAGAGGCGATGAAAGAGTGGGCTATTAAAAACGGAGCGACCCATTTTTGCCATTGGTTTCTTCCTCAGACTGGCATTGCGGCTGAAAAACACGACGCTTTTATCGATTGGAGCCGAAAAGGGGAATTGATCGAAAAATTTGGCGGCTCGCAGCTCATGCGGGGAGAGCCCGATGCCTCTTCATTTCCTTCGGGGGGGTTGCGCACCACTTCAGAAGCCCGCGGTTACACCGTTTGGGATCCGACATCGCTCCCCTTTTTATGGGAAACCGGGGAAAGCAAAGTCCTTTGCCTTCCTTCCATTTTTTTCTCTTGGACGGGCAAGGCCCTCGACATGAAAATCCCTTTGATGCGCTCCGATGCAAAACTCAACCTAGCTGCTATGCGGCTGCTCAACTTGCTCGAGATCGAGGCGAATTCCGTCTATTCCACACTGGGAAGCGAACAGGAGTATTTTCTCATCGACAAAGCTTTTCTCTTTTTGCGGCCCGACCTCCTGCTAGCAGGACGCACCCTTTGCGGCGCATCCCCGGCAAAAGGGCAGGAATTGGAAGATCATTATTTTGGAACGATCAAGGAGAGGGTCAGCGCCTACATGGCAGATGTGGAAAGAAAGGCTTTTGCACTCGGCATCCCATTAAAAACACGCCATGCGGAAGTGGCTCCGGCCCAATTCGAATTCGCTCCTTTATTTGAGAAGTCCTCCGTAGCTGTCGATCACAACATCCTATTGATGGAGCTGATGCGCCAAGTTGCGACATCCCGCAATTTAGCCTGTTTGCTGCATGAAAAACCTTTTGCCAGGATCAATGGTTCCGGAAAACATTGCAACTGGTCGCTTGCCACGGATACCGGGCTCAACTTGCTCGACCCTCAGCAGCCCCAGCTTTTGTTCCTCACTGTTTTGACGGCAGTGATCCACGCCGTCTATGAACACTCCTCTCTGCTCAGGGCGTCGGTCGCTACACCTGGCAATGATCATCGCCTTGGAGGACACGAAGCCCCACCCGCGATTATCTCTGTTTATTTGGGGGAGGCGCTAGAACGGTGGCTCACCAATATCGAACTCGACCGCGCCCATCAAAGCAAAAGCGGGCAGGCCCTGGATTTGGGCATTCCGCCGATTCCTGACGTTCCGCTCGACGAGACCGATCGTAACCGCACCTCTCCCTTTGCTTTTACCGGCAATAAGTTTGAGTTTAGAGCTGTAGGATCTTCCCAAAACTGCGCTTTGCCTGTCGCTGTATTGAATGTCATCGTCGCCAGCAGCTTAAATCAAATGGTCGACGAGATGGAAAAAGAGGTGATGAAAAAAAAACCGCTCAAAGAGGTCGCCCTCGCTGTCGTCAGAAAATTCTTAAAAGCGTCAAAAACTGTCCGATTTTCAGGCGACGGTTATTCCGCTGCTTGGCAAAGAGAGGCTAAAAAGCGGAAATTGCCCATCATTGAAAAATCCCTTCATGCCTTTGAGGAATTTTTGTCTCCAAAAAGCATTAAGGCGTTCGAAGGGGTGCTATCCAAGCATGAACTCGAATCGCGCGTCGAGATCATGAAGGAAAGATATTGCAAGCACCTCAATATCGAATTCCGTTTGCTCCATGAGATGTTCCAAACTCAGCTCCTTCCCGCAGCCCTCGAATTTCAAAAAGATGTTGCCGAGAGCATCAACGTCGTTAGCGAAACAGGCCATTCTCTTTCGGCTTCCCAAAAAGCGCTTGTAAAAAAGATATCCCACACGATCAGTTTGGCCCTAGACCAAGTCAACATGATGGAAAAGGAGAGGCAAAAAGCAAGCCTCCTATCGCTCGAGAAAAAGGGGGAAGCTTATTGCACCCAAGTTTCAGCCAAGGCGGAGGCCGCGCGCAAAACCATCGATGAGCTCGAAGAGGTGGTTGACGACCGGTTGTGGCCTCTCCCGAAATATCGAGAAATGCTGCATCTCCTATGAAGAAGAAAATAGGCATTCTTGGCGGCAGCTTTGATCCCGTCCATTTCGGCCATTTGAACTTGGCCGTCAATATCATAGAAGCGTGTCAACTGGATGAAGTACTCTTCGTTCCCGCTTTCATTTCCCCATTTAAAGAGAATGCTCCTCCCAAAGCATCTGCGCAGGATCGGAAACAGATGCTCTCGTTGGCCATCGAACCCGTCGGACAATTCCGCCTTCTCGATTGGGAATTGCAGAGGAAAGGACCCTCTTTTACCATCGATACTATCCGCAAACTTTCCCTAGACACTTCAAGTGAGTTTCACCTTTTATTGGGAGATGATCAACTTGAGAATTTTGCTCGTTGGAAAGAGGCCGGCGAGCTACTCCGTTTGGCCCCCCCCTTGATTGGGACGCGTGGAAAGGTGGCGATCGAATTCCAAGAAAAATTCAGTAAGCAAGTCACAATTCCTCGCTTTGAAATCAGCAGCACCGAAATTCGAAAACGGCTTTCAGAAAAAAAATTTTGTGGACATTTGGTCCCCGCAACTGTGATAGAATATATTCAAGAATACCACTTATATTCAGAGTGAACCAAGCAAACTCAATTTTTTACTTAAACCTTTTGCATAACCTGCTTTACCTGAAAAAATCGATGATTTTCTCGATCTTTTGATCCTCTGCTGCGAGACATAGTTGAGAAAGTAGAGGAAGCAGCAGAGGATCAAAAGATCGAGAAAAGGGGGTTTTTAGCAGGTGAATGAGGTTATGCAAGAGGTCAATTCGATTGCCCAGGCAATTTTTGACAAAGGAGGGATGAATATTTTAGCCCTCGATGTCCATAAAATTTCCACCCTAACGGATTATGTGATCATCGCTGAGGGGAACGTCGACAAGCATGTGAAAGCGATTGCTGATGCGATCATCGAACGCCTCAACCGGCTTAGCCAACCCCCGATTTATGTCGAAGGAATGAAGACAGGGGATTGGGTGGTGATCGATTATTTGCATATCATGGTCCACCTTTTCATGCCCGGCCTGCGTGACAAATATCAACTTGAACAACTCTGGCGGGAAGGGGATATCGTTGACCTTCAAATCGATGTGGGTCCAAAAAAGTCGGAAGGGGCTCTGGATTCAGCCTTCAAGCGGTAGGGCTATTCTCCCATTTGGAAGAGATTTCGCAAGGTCTGTTCATCTGTTCCAAGCTGGCTTATACTTTCGATTCCTTCTGCTTTTCGATTTTCCCAAGCGGTTAGAATGCCCCATTGGTTGACGTAGGCATGCAGCTTAGCAATTTGATGATCCCGATCCAGGAGGTGTAACTCCTCAACCAAAGCATTGAGTTCTTCGACCAACCCATTATATTTGTCTACTTCGAAGGCTTCTACCGTCAGTTCCGGCAGGTCTTTGCATTCATGCACGATCCCTTCAAGTTTTACCTGGAAAGCCTGGCATTTTCCCTGAAAGGAGGTCCAAGGATTTTCAGAGGGATAAATGAGCACGCCGCAGCT
Source organism: Verrucomicrobiota bacterium (assembly GCA_903970455.1). Classification (GTDB taxonomy): domain Bacteria; phylum Chlamydiota; class Chlamydiia; order Chlamydiales; family Rhabdochlamydiaceae; genus CAJCIW01. The sequence goes on from CAJCIW010000081.1 coordinate 8,838, forward strand.
ATTTGTTTCTTCTGTTTTTATCCTGACCGTTTCCGCGATGAGTTTGGAAAGATCGAATACAGTTTTTTTCCGTTGATGTGCAGCAGCTTTCACTTTATTCTCTCTAAAATTCAAGCTCTCTTCTACTTCCACGTCTTTCGATAGCTTTTGAACCTCTATTGAGGGGGAACAAATCACTTGAATATCATCCAGGGACAAGAGGCCGATTTTTTGTAAATGTGCTGGCTTGCATCCCAATTTTTCAGAATAATCATGCGTACTCACGATTCCAAGATGCTGCAGC
>CAJCIW010000082.1 GCA_903970455.1 Verrucomicrobiota bacterium
TTGAACCTCCCCCGCCTAAAGTCGGGGGATTCTTGCTTCATCGCTCTCCTTAAGGAGTCGCTCCACAAGCTTTTAAGACCGTCATCCCAACGGCCTTTTCAAGGATCGCGCTATTGAGGTCCCGGTCAATGACCAGTGAACAATTGGGACATCGATAGTAACGATCGCTTAATTTCATTTTTTTCTTACATCTGCAACCACTGCATGTTTGCGTACTGGGAAAGTACTGCGACGTTTCCACAAAGTGTTTTCCCAATGCCTTTGCTTTGTATTCAAGGCATCTTAAAAAGTGGCGCCAACTTGCATCGGCTATGGCTCGGGACATACTTTTTGTCCCTTTCTCGATGAGATTTGCAATTTTGAGTCCCTCTACACAAATGATGTCGTGGCTCTTGACTACATTTGTCGATAGTTTGTGTGCAAAATCTTCTCTGCAATGCTTGATTTTGGCATGCAGTTTAGCGAGTTGTTTTTTGGCTTTTAACCAATTTTTACTAAATTTGACTTTTTTCGAAAGTCGTCTGGATAAGACACGGAGTCGAGGTAAATATTCAGCTAAGAAGCGGGGATTGGACACATACGTGGACTTGTTATTGCTCCCCGATGCCATTGTGGCAAACCGTGTTAATCCCATGTCAATGCCTACGGCTTTTTCTTCTTGTATGGGGACGGCTGGCGGATCTGGAATTTCGCATTCTGTGGAAAAGGCGATGTACCAGTGCTCTCCCTCTCGAGTAATCGTTGTCTGTTTGATCGTTCCTTCTATCTCGCGCGACTTGTGGAATCTTGTCCACCCAATCTTGGGTAAATAAACGTTGTCTCCTTCGACTTTGACACCTTGCGGATAGCGGAAACTATCCCGAACGCCTTTGCATTTGAAGCGTGGAAATCCTGGCTTTTTACCTAATTTTACATTTTGGAAGAAGTTTTGAAAGGCCCTCTCTAAATTTTGGAGGGCTTGTTGGAGGACCTGTGAATGAATCTCTTTCAACCATTGAGTCCTTTCTTGCTTCTTAAGGGATACGAGCTCGTTGTTTTGGTCGTAATGTTTGACCGATTTCCCTTCTTTTTCATAGGCTGTCTTCCTTTGCTCAAGCCCTCGATTGTAAAGAAAACGAGAAGCCCCAGCATACTGGGCAAATAGTTGCCTACGACTTGTTGTGGGGTCAAGGCGGTATTTAAATCCCTTTTTCAAAAGCATCCTACTATGATGAATTTGGCCTATGAAAAAGTCAATGGATTTGAGGCATGGAACAACATGCGTATTTGCAATGCACGTACACTTGGTCTTTGTTACAAAGTATCGAAGGAAAGTATTCACGCAACAAGTGATGCGTGAATTGAAGTTGATATTCACAAGCGTATGTAAAGACTTTGAGGCAACGCTTATAGAATTCAATGATATAGGCGAAACGGCGCGATTCATCTCGGCCCTAAAGGGACCGAGTTTTCTCGCGTCCAGTGGATAAAGGAAACGCCGGAATCCCCTTTTCCACCTTTCTCCACAGAGCGGCAAGAAGCTTTTGCGTCGTGGACAGAGTAATTGTCTGTCGGTTGCCGAAAGCTTGAAACGTGCCGACATCCGGGGGTTTTCCCCGTTCGCCGATTGCAGCGCAGATCGTGCCCACGGGTTTTTGTTCCGTTCCACCGGAGGGACCTGCGATGCCGGAGACAGCAATCGCAAAATCAGCTGCGCTCTTTTTAAAAACGCCTTCCAACATTTCTAGAACGATCTGTTCGCTGACTGCGCCTTGAGAATGGAGCGTTTTTTTGGAAACCCCCAAGAGCTGCTCTTTCATCCCATTGGAATAGACGACAAATCCGCCTAAGAAATATTCAGACGCTCCGGGAATAGAAGTTGTGTGCATCGAAAGCATGCCGCCGGTGCACGATTCCGCAAACGCTAAAGTTTTTTTATGCTTGATGAACCAATCCTGGAGGGCCTCTTCGATTTTTCCGTTTTTAGAAGCGTATTGGTAATTGCTGAACTGCTGCGAGAGCTCTTTTTCAAAAGCTTCGAGCTGCTTTTTGTCCGAGGAACGCAACGAAACACTCAGTGTACCATACGCAGGATAGATGCCTGCTTCAACGGCGGGATAGCGCTTGCTAAGAGTGCGCAAATGGGGATCGATCAAACCTTCATGGACGAGGCAAAAGAAAAGCTGCGCTGCATTTCTCTTCTCTTTGACAGGAGATTGTTGTTGGATCCCAGGGAGGACCTGCTCAAGAAACATCGGCTCCATCTCTTTTGGAACGCCGGGCATCAGGATCAATGTTTTGCCCCCTTCCGAAAAAATGAGGCCGGGTGCGGTCCCAATCCGATTGGGGAAAGTTTTCGCTTTCGACGGAACAGTCGCCTGGTTTTCCACCTGCACGCTTATTTTTCCAAACCGCCGTTTGATGTCTTCCGCAATCGTCTGATCTAAATAAAAATCGGAGTGAAAAAGTTCAGCCGCAACTTCTCGCGTGCGATCGTCGAGCGTCGGGCCGAGCCCTCCGGTAGCGATGATGAGGTCGGCACGCTGGAAAGCTTCTCGAAAGCCGGCCTCCAGCGCTTTTTCCTCATCGGGAAGGGCCGTTTGACGTGCGACGGGATATCCTGCAAGGAGCAAATGGCGGCTGATGAATGCCGTATTGGTATTGACGATGGCTCCACGGAGAATTTCGTCTCCGATCGAGATGAGTTCGATGATCATTCTCTTCCTAATTGAAGAACTTCGATACCTTTCTGTTTTAACTGAGGATGATTTTTGATCCAAGCAAGAGATTGTTTGCCGATCCGGATCGGGGCATTGATACGCGCGCCTTTGCAGTGAAAAGGCGTGGGAAGCGTGTTGCTGCGCATCCATCGAATAAGCTGAGTAAAAAGAGCGGTATTTGGAAAATCCCCCGAATCGATGATTTTCACCACCTGCCGGGTTGTTGGATCCTGGTAGAGCTGCGGATAAGAAATTTGCACTCCCCAAGAAATGCTCTCGGGGCTGAGGACCATAGGATGGAATTTCCCATCCAGATCAGAATAAAAGAAATGATGGGCCTGCAATTGGATCACCGGTTTTACGGGTTTGATCAAAAATTTCTCATTCCCCGCAGCGATCGCATAAAAGGGGGCCAGCGTTGACGATAGGGCGCAGGAGAAGAACCTCCGGAATTCTTCGGGGGGAGGCATTTCTCCCCGTTTTAAAAGGTAGATGTAATCGGTGTATTTCTCAAGAAAACTCTCTTTGCTGATGATCCCCTGTTCGGATTTAACAGGCTCGCTGACGACGACAAAATAAACACTCCCCAACGCATTCAGCAATTCCTCCATTTCCGAGCCATCTAATAAAACCTGCATCTTGATCCACTTGGAAACCTGCAGGATGCCTTCCAGTTTTGGCGAGCTGATGCGGATGGGAGTTTGCATAAAAACTACGCCTTGTGAGGGTTCGTCGAGTTTTTGGATTATTTTGGCCGCTTTTCGATCCTTTTCGCCTGGGATATTAGTATAGGTAAATTGATACAACCCCCGCAAAAAGAACCGAAAAATCGACAGAACCTCACTTTGTAGACATCCTCTTAGAAGGCTGAGTGCGTCTGATTTTACTGAGTAAAGATTCTGCCAGCAAAAGAACGATGCCTACAAAAATAGAGCTGTCGGCGATGTTGAAGACAGGATAAGAATGCCCCCAAAAAATAAAATAGAACATGTCGACGACATGTCCATAGATAAAATAATCGAGGACATTTCCGAAGGCTCCTGTGGCAACCAACATCAAGGAAAATTTCCGGTAGCTGCTCGCTTTGACAAAAAAGAGGTAACTGAACAAACCGCCGATGATTACCAGTCGAGCATAGAGAAGGTATTGTTGAAAGGAAGAGAAGACTCCCCATGCCGCTCCCTTATTGGCGACATGGACGATAGAAAAATCGATCCCATGCCATCCGCGGAAAACGGCGATTCCTCCGTAGGGATAGGAGGGCTGCGAAGCGTTGATCAGAGGAATTTGATAATGGATATAAGCCTTTAAGAAAGCATCGGCCATAAAAATGGAAAGAGCACATCCGATAAAAATAAAGGCTTTTTTCCAGTTCATTTTATAGCAACCCTTTCTCGAGCTTTTCTTGCGCTTTGACAGTCATCGTGGCGTAAGGAATCGCTTCCAGACGTGCCAAGGGAATCTCTTCTCCCGTAATGTCGCAGATCCCATAGGTTCCATCGTTGATCTTGTCTATTGCGCGTTCGATTTGACGAAGGATACCAAATTCTTTGCTGGTCACTTCTAGTGAAATGGTGCGGTTAAAATCATCTGTCCCTTCATCGGCCTGATGCTGAGAATACCCTTTGGTCTCATCTGTTGTTTTGGCATCCTCGGTTGTATCGCGGATCAAATTGCTCATTTGGTCCCGCATCTCTTCCAACCGTTTTCTAAACCGAGCAACATCTGCCTTTTTTAATGTCATTTGTTGTTCCTACCCCTTATTTGAAAGTTCAAATTGCAAATCTATTCCATCCTTGGGATTGATATTCTCAATCGCATCCATGAGTTCATCGACGTCTTTAAAGCGGCGATAGACACAGGCGAAACGAATGTAGGCGATCGTGTCCAAGGCCTGTAAATGCTTCATCACCGTTTCCCCAAGCTCAGAGGTCTTGATTTCCCTCACCTGTTTTTCCATCAGCTCGGAAGTGATCTGATAAGCGAGCGCTCTCACCTGATCATGGCTGATTCGCGTATGCCGGCATGCCGCGTCCAATCCCCGAATTAATTTGTCCTGTCTAAAATCCTCATAACGTCCATCTCGCTTTTGCACCTGGATTGTCAAATCGATCGTTTCAAATGTGGTGAACCGACGCAGACATTTCAAACATTCACGGCGCCTCCGGACAGAATTGCTCTCCGTGACGTTCCTAGAATCTGTGACTTTTGATTCCTCATGGTTGCAAAATGGGCAGCGCATCAATTGGTCCTCTATGGTCCGGAAATTTTATAATTTCTGATGCTTTTCTATATACTTTAAGGTTTTTTTGAAAGCAGTTATTCACCTCGACATAACATAAATTAAATTTAATTTTTAACACTTTGTGTATTTTTTTCCAAACACACAGCTGAAATGCAGGGCAAAAGCCCCATTGCCGAGTACGTTAGCGCAAGTGATCACCGGATCAAAAAGAATATAAAGGGCCGTCATGAGCGACATCATTTCTGCATTAAACCCCAGGCAGCTCTCCAAGATCGGGAGCATCACGATGATCCCGCCGCCGGGAATGGCGGCAACCGAGAATTTGGCCATCACAAAATAAAAAGCAAAGACCAAGTAAACAAAAAAATCAGGCTGCGCAAATCCAAAGTTTTTCAACACAGCAAATGCAAAGATGGGAATAGCAAAACAATCGCCGATCAGATGGATGTTCACTGTCGCAGGGACTACTGCGCGCGCGACGTCGGGATGGGAAGAATTTTTTTCTGCTCCGACAATCGTCAGCGGCATCGCGGCAGCGCTCGACATCGAACCAAACCCGGCAATCCCCGCGGGCAACATATTTTTGATACTGCCTGCTGCTTTGAACACACTAAAACGATTAGCCGACCAATAAAGCAAGGCAATATAAGAAAACACAGCCAAAGCGACAACAAGAAAAATCTGTGCGTAATCGCGTAAAATGCCAACGATCACTCCGTCATGAGAAAGTTTAAGGGCAAAACCCGCAATGAAGAGCGGCATAGCGATCAGAATTCCTCGCAAAAGGAAATGGACCCATTTTTCGAGAGGTTTGACTAATTTTTCCGCAAGGTCTTTCTTTGCCAGTGAAAACACAATTCCCAAAATCATGCCCGCAAACATCGCATGGGAATTGGAAACGCATTTTGGCAAATGAAAGTTCCAGGCCGGCTGCAATCCCGCTTGATCCTGCGGCATCACAATCGCGAGATCAAAATGATGGACCAGCATGCCGAAATTGTAACTGATCAACGTCGACAAAAAATTAGAGCAGCAGATAGCTGCCAATAAATAAACGAGCATCCGCGTCGCGGACTTTGACAATTGGACGGCAGTCTTAAAAAGCAGTCCAAAAATCACAAACGGCAAAACGAACATAATGAGCGATTTGATCGACAGCGCGGCAGCGAAAAACATCGACTGCACATGCTCGGGAATCCACGGATTCAATAACGAAGAACAAAGGATCACGCCTAATAAAATAAATGGCATTTTGTGAAACATAACAGATCTCCACGAAGGTTAATTTTAAGTTTGGGAAAAATTGAGAGGAAAAAGAAGATATTACCGGCGGAGGCCGGTGGTCGTGGAGAAACGGGTGGTAGTTGATAATAGTTCAATTAATAACATATAAGGACAGTATAGCAGATTAGAAATTTTTGTCATTAGAAGGATCAGCGGGTAAGGATTGTTTTTCCTCGATCCAGCCAAGAAGTAACTGGTCTAACCATTGGATTTCCGTTCTACCTAAAAATCCCATATGGCTACCGAACCTTGTTGTCCATAAGTGAACGTGGCCTGAAATTGAAATATTTTTTAGCGGATCTACCGATATAAAAGGATCATCCTCAGCGGAGAGAATATGAGTTGTCACGCCGATTGTACTTAAAAAATGCTTACTACTGCATTTTTGATAATAGTCATCAGCTCCAGCATATCCCCATGAAGGACCTGTGATTTTGTCATCAAATTTGTAGAGAGAATGGAATTTTTCCGAGGTCCACGGTGTGGATTGCTTGGAGATATGTTTGAGGAAGTATCGACGATAAAAAATGTGAATTTTTTTCTCTATCAAGCGAACTGTGTGTTGAAGATCAAAAGGGGGACATATCGCTATGAATGTTTTGACGAGCTTTTCACTGTCAGGACCCAGTTCACCCGCTAATTTTAATACTGTATTAGCTCCCAGGGAAAATCCGACCAAATAAATTTCTGAATGGGGAGTTTTTTCTTTTAAGGCTTGAATCACTTTTAAAATATCATCGCTATTTCCTGCATGATAAGGCAGCTTCGACAACCCTTTTCCAGATCCGCAGCCCCTTAAGTTAATCCTTACGACTTTATGCCCCTTTTCATGCAATTTTCGAGCCATTCTGACCATGTAGTTGGACTGATGACTCCCCCCTAATCCATGGATCATAACAATTGTTTTATTCTCCTCTTGCCAGCCGGATGGGATAGAGAGTTCGCACGAGAGCTTGTCCCCATTGCCAATGTCTACCAACCATTGATGGGAAGCAGGAGCTTTTCCCTTTGGAATATAAGCAGCGGTAATCATCTGAAGATGAGTTGAAGACAACCCAAATAAAGGCTTAAAATTAAGTTTTTTACTTTTATACATAATAGAGTATAATAACCTGCTCTCGCAAAATTTGCAAAGGCGAGTTATACTGATCAAATGACCCTGCTTTTTAACTGCCAGTCTCTAAGTAAGTCGTTCACCACCCGCCTGCTTTTTCGGGATTTATCGATCAGCATTTTCTCTGGGGACCGGATCGGTCTGATCGGACCAAACGGCTCGGGAAAATCGACTCTTTTGAAAATCCTGGCAGGGATCGAAAAAGCGGATGAAGGGGTTCTTTCTCCCCGGCGCAATTTGAGGATTGGATACGTCCCCCAATCGTGTGAGTTTCCCGACGCCTCCCCTAAATCTATTCTTATCAAAGCCCTTGAGAACGATCTTGAAACCCCCGACTACGAGAAGGAAAGGCTCGCTGAAACGTGGCTCAGCAAACTGGGATTCAAGGGAACAGAACCTTCTGCCAAGTTACTTTCAGGAGGGTGGAAAAAACGGCTGAGCATCGCCCAGGAGCTGATCTCCTCTCCCGAGCTGCTCCTTCTCGATGAACCGACCAACCACCTCGATCTCGAGGGGATTCTATGGCTTGAGAAATTTCTCTCCCAAGAAGCTCCTTCGTATCTACTGGTCAGCCATGATCGGTATTTTCTCCAACACGCCACCAATCGGATCATCGAACTCGACCGCGCCTATCCGAAAGGGGTATTTGCCATTCAAGGCGACTACGCCGAATTCCTCTCCCTGAAGGAAGATTTTTTGGCAGGGCAACTCTCGCAGGAGCGCTCCCTAGCTTCAAAAGCCCGTAGAGAAACCGAGTGGCTACGCCACTCCCCAAAGGCTCGCACATCCAAATCCAAATCACGCGTAGGCCAAGCCCATGAACTTCTACAAGGTCTTTCCGATGTCCAAGAAAGAAATCGGCAAAAAAGGACAGATATCGATTTTGCTTCTACAGAGCGGGAAACGCGCAAACTCCTTGTGGCGAAAAACCTCTCCAAAGAAGTGGGTAGCCGCACCCTTTTCCGCCACCTTGATTTCACCCTCTCGCCCGGCACACGGATCGGCCTGATGGGCCCGAACGGATCAGGAAAAACGACCCTGCTGCGCCTGCTCGCCGGCGAAATCTCCCCCGATCAAGGGACCATCAAGAAAGCGGATCCCTTGCAAATCGTCTATTTCGACCAACACCGCTCCCAGCTTCCGGATGGAATCTCTTTACGGCAAGCGCTCTCTCCAAATGGGGACTTTGTCCTTTTCCGGGGCCAGCAGGTCCATGTGAATGGATGGTGTAAGCGGTTTCTGTTTTCGCCAGACCTTCTCGACATGTCGATCAGCAAGCTTTCAGGTGGTGAGCGAGCGCGGATTTCGATCGCTCATCTCATGTTGCAGCCTGCCGATCTTTTGCTTCTCGATGAACCCACTAATGATCTCGACATCCCCACTTTGGAAACCTTAGAGGAAAGCCTCCTCGATTTTCCTGGAGCCGTTGTCCTGATCACACACGATCGGTGCATGCTCGACCGGATTTGCAATACGCTCCTGACCCTGGGAGACCCCGAGAAGACAACTCTTTACGCCGATTACGCCCAATGGGAAGCTTCCCTAAAAACACCCGCCTCTCAAGAAACGCCCAAAGAAAAGAAAAAAGAGTCCCCCGCCCCTAAAGCTAAACTCTCCTATACCGAAAAAAAGGAGTATGAACAGATCGAAGGAAAGATTCTTAAACTGGAAGAGGAAGTGAGAACGCTGAATGATCAGTTGGGAGAGCCCGACATGGCGCAGAACTCGCCGCGCCTCTCGGAAATCTGCACCGCCATCGCTCTGGCCGAAACGCAAATCGAACAGCTCTACCTTCGCTGGCAACACTTGGATCAGCTATTAAAATAAACTTGCCTGCCTTAAAAACACCTTGTAAAATCTAAATGTGATTTAGAAAATACAAGGTAAGGAAAATGGAGAGGCCTAAGCAACTAAAACACATCAAGATGCAATTTGGCGCTCACCCCGCCTGTGTCATCTTAGGTCCCCGTCAAGTCGGAAAAACGACCCTTGCAAGGATGTTCCTTGAGCAAGACAGCCCGAAAAGCTTCCACTTTTTCGATCTTGAAAACCCTCTGGATTTAGCCAGACTTGAAAATCCCATGCTCACCCTATCTCAGCTACCTGACAAACTCATTATCATCGATGAGATCCAGAGAGCCCCCGAGTTATTCCCTGTCATTCGCGTGCTCATTGACGAGAAACAAAAAAACAAAAATTTCTCGTTTTAGGGAGCGCTTCCAGAGATCTGATCCGCCAATCTTCTGAGACTTTAGCAGGCAGAATCGGATATATCGAATTGATGCCATTTTCTCTCGACGAAGTGGATCACGAGCCTGATATCCTGTGGCTCCGGGGCGGATTCCCCCTTTCTTATTTGGCCAAAAATGACGAAGACAGCTTTCTTTGGCGCCAATCGTATATCGCTACCTTTCTCGAAAGAGACATTCCGAATTTGGGATTCCAGATCCCCGCTCGGCAAATGAGGCGATTTTGGTTGATGCTCGCGCACTATCACGGTCAACTATTCAATGCCAGTGAACTGGGAAAATCTCTGGGCATTTCCGATCACATGGTTCGAAAATATCTGGATATTTTGTCTGGAACTTTTATGATTCGCATTCTTCTTCCCTGGTATGAAAATTTAGAGAAAAGACAAATCAAATCCCCCAAAATCTATTTTCGCGACAGCGGCATTTTACATGCTTTGATTGGCATTCGAAACCAGACTGAAATGGATACGTATCCTAAAATGGGGTCGTTTTGGGAGGGGTTTGCTTTGGAAGAAATTATCCGGCAAACCGGAGCCACTTCGGAAGAGTGTTACTTTTGGGGAACGCAATCAAAAGCAGAATTAGATTTGCTGATTTTCAAAAATGGGAAGAGGATCGGATATGAGTTTAAATATTCCGACGCACCTAAAATCACGCCATCGATGCGGATTGCCTGCGCAGATTTGAAGTTAGATCACCTCTATGTGATTTATCCTGGGACAGCAACGTTCCCTCTTTCAGAAAAAATTACTGCCCGCGGACTCACTACAGACATTCTTTCTTCTTCATGAAGAAAAGGGGCAGCGCTCTTTCAGCAGAGGGATCGCAAAGTCCAAAAATGAGTGGAGATCGGAAGGCTGCGAGGTGAGAATGGCTGAGCGCTTATTTAACAATTCTGCGTTACCTTTGAACAGAAAACTAAATAATTGCTTCAGTTTGTTCACCCTTACTCGCATCGCCACTCCCTCAGGTATGTCTGCTACATAGACATCCAGGTAGCGCTTGAGATCGTTCCATTCGGGAACGTAGGGCTTCCCCGAAAAGTGGGCCCGAATCTCATGGAAAATAAACGGATTGATGACGCTCCCCCTTCCAATCATGAGGGCATCGCATTTTGTCATCTTCAACATATCTAAGGCGTTTTGCACGTTCAGAATATCGCCATTTCCAACGAGAGGGATTTTAAGGATGGATTTCGCTTCGGCGATTAAATCCCATCTGGCAGGAGGTCCATATCCATCGACCTTTGTGCGTGGATGCAAGGTGATATAGTGAGCGCCGCTCTCTTGGCCAGCCAGCAAATTTTCTTTAAATAAAGTCGTATCTTCATAGCCTGAACGCATTTTCACGGTCACAGGAATAGAAACGGCCTTCACGATCGATTTAGCCACTTGATACAAAAACTCGGGATCTTTTAGCAGGCTGGAGCCGGCCCCTCGCCCCGTTACCGTATTCGAAGGACATCCACAGTTCAAATCAATCCGTGGAGCCCCCCGATTTTCCATCTCCTGGGCCATCTCTCCCATCAAATCGGGATCAGACCCCATCAGCTGAGCGGCTAAGGGGATCGGCGCGATTTCATCGGCACAATATTCCACTGCTAAACTTTTCACATGGGCGTTCTTTGGAACCCGAAGAAAGTCTCTCACCGCTTCATCGAATCCCCCGATGGAGGCCATCGCCTTGCGAAAACACCGGTCCCCTACCCCTTCCATCGGAGCTAGAATAAGAAAAGGACAACCGTTCGGATCTTTAGGAAGAGAGGTCATTGAATGAGTTAATGTTAGATATGGTTCACATTGGTGAGCTACTTCGCACCCACCACGAAAAAGGGCCCGGGTGGGCCCTTTTTGTTTAATCGGAGGAGGTGAGATTCGAACTCACGAAACGTTTTCACGTTTACACGCTTTCCAAGCGTGCTCCATCGGCCACTCGGACACTCCTCCCTAAAGAACAGGCGCTGAATAGTACTTAACCGACCTATTCCCCTCAAGGTTATATTTCTTGTTTAATCCCTCGATTCTCTCCTATGAAGACATCGCCGTTGACATAGAGCCATTTACCTTGGCTTTTGGCAAAGTAGCTCCGCTCTGTAAAGCTCGCATCTTCCCCATTATGCTTCAAATGAGCGATGAAGATCACGGTCGCCTGATCGCCATCTTCTTTAAAATCGAGGATTTCGAGACTTTCAAAATCGGTATGCATCGCAAATTGCATGATCTCTTCTTTCCATTGCTGAAGATTTTGAGAGACGGCAGGATGCCTGGGATGGGTTGTGCGGACGATGTATTCGACGTTATTGAGCGCGTAGGCACTGTAGCGGGAGCGCATGAGGACTAGCGCGTTTTCAGCCTCTTTCCCTTGATGGTAGAGGCTGCAGCAGTCGCGGTAAGCTTTTCCGCTGGTGCAGGGACATTTGAAGTCTTGATCGTTTGTCATTTTACCCTATGGTTTAGGTGCAATGGTAAGTCGGTCGTGGCGGCCAGCTCGAATTTTTTCAATGAAGTGGGTTGCGTGAGTAGTGCCTACTTGGACCATCTCTGAATCATTGTCTATATTCGTTGTCCAGGTGCTTCCATCAGTATTCCATCGTGTGATAGAAGTCTCCCGATACCGCTGATGGGCTGTGAAAATGTGGACATGGCCATTGGTTCGATCGACAACTCTCATGGCAACGAATTTGCGGCCGGCGGGGTCTTCTCCCTGAACGGCCCACTGGCCTGAACGGAAATAGTTGTCCTGGAGTTTGAGGTAGTCAGTGAAATCGGCAGGATTGAGCTGGACGACGGGAATCATTCTGCAAGCGGCTTCGCCGCCTAAAGCGTCGACGACTAGCATTCGAGCTTGGGCATTACGCGTCAACCCTGTCTGATAGTACTCGCATTCCTCTAATTTTCCTGTGAACCCTTCGCTGCCAAACAAACAGGTCCCTATGCAAATCGAATCGAGGAATTGAAAGAGTTTTTTCACTACGAAGACGATGTTGGTTTTGAAAGTGTCATTTCTTTCATTCCGATCCCATTCGACAATCGTCCCGAAAAGGCCCGACTTGCCTAGGCTAGTGTCATCTCCGCCGAAACTGAACGTATTATGTTGAACGGGCCTCTGAGTTAATGTCGTTAATGGAACTCCCACAATTAACCTCGAGCTTTAAATAATTTGGCAGTATTATATATAAATGAAGCAATATAACCAATTAAAAAAATATTTTCCACTGATTCTAAGATTCCCTTGCAAATATAGTCATAGACAGTCAAATTGATAGGCAAAAATTCTCGGTGTTTGAAAAAATGATTCGCTACGTATTGTCTGTTTTTATTTTTGTTTTCTGTTTTTCCTGTGAGAGCAAAAACCCAACCAAGAGCGAAAAGCCCACCGTCCTGGTCAGCGTTCCGCCTTATGTCTATTTTGTAAAAAAAATCGGAAAGGACGCGGTGGAGATCGAGACGCTTGTCCCCGCCGGAGCCAACCCTCATATCTACGAGGCGGCGCCGAAAGAGGTGCAGCGCCATCAAAGTGCCGCTCTCTGGATTTATTTGGGGGAAGCCTTCGATAAAAGAGCGCTTCAATTTTTCAAAGACGTCAAAAACCCGATTCAAGTCGTCGACATCACAAAAGGGATCGATCTGCTTTCTCTTTGCGAAGAGGATGAACTCGTCACGGAACATGCGCAATGCCATCACGGCCACGAGGAAGGTAAGGATTTGCATGTTTGGCTAAGCCCAAAACTAGCCAAGGCGCAGGCGCAGAAAATTGGTGCGGCCCTCGTCGCGCTTATGCCTGAGCGGCAAACGTTTTTTGAGACGAATTTGCAAGCCTTGTTAAGCGAGTTGGATCGTTTGGACAATGAAATCACCCGGTTGTTAGAACCTTTACATGGAAAAGCAATTTTGGTATCGCATCCCGCTTTTGGGTATTTTTGCCACGATTATCATTTGATCCAGCTCTCTATCGAGATGGAAGGCAAGGAGCCGCTTCCCCAGCATGTGACAGAAATTCTCGATAAGGCCAAACATTATGCGGTACAGGCCGTTCTTACGGAGCCGCAATACAGCAATAAAGGGGCGGAACTCATCGCTCGAAGCCTACACTTGCCGACGCATAGCGTCGACCCCTATGCTGAAAATTACTCCGAAAATTTATTGGCCATCGCTAAGGTGATTGCAGAGTGAAGAAAAAAGTCATTTCCATTGAGAACCTCTACTTTCAATACGACAGCATGCCTGCCCTGGAAAATGTCAATGTGGACATTTTTAGCGGCGAGTTTGTGGCCATTTTCGGGCCCAACGGAGGCGGGAAGACCACCCTGCTTAAATTGATCATGGGGCTTCTTGTTCCTCAAAAGGGGAAACTCCTCTTATTTGACCATCCTCCCGAGGAAACGCGGCATCTGATCGGCTATGTCCCTCAGGCGATGCATTTTGACCGCGATTTTCCCATCTCCGTCCTCGAAGTCGTGATGATGGGGATGCTCGGAAAACTGTCGTGGAGAGGGAGTTATCCTCCTGATGCGAAGCGGAAAGCGCTGCTCGCATTAGAGCGGGTCGGCCTTGCGCACAAGGCCAACGCTTCTTTTGGGACCCTTTCAGGGGGAGAAGCGCAGCGAACCCTGATCGGAAGAGCGATTGCGGATGCCCCGAGCGTCTTACTTCTCGATGAGCCCACTGCCAATGTCGATATCGAAGCTGAGAAAAGCATTTATGCACAACTTTTGGAATTGAACCAAACGATGACGATCCTCATGGTGACGCACGATTTGCAAACCATTGTGGACAAAGCCGGAAAGCTGCTCTGCGTTCAACGCCAAGTGACGGCCTTAAAGGCCAAAGAAGTCTGCGAGCACTTTGCCCTAGGCCTTTACCATACTCCCTTAACCTCCAAGCGCCATTTTTCCTTATGACTTTTTTTCAGGTTCTCTTCGAAAATCCGTTCTTGCTCATGGCCCTCGCTGCAGGGTTTGCCGCATCGTTTGCCAGCGGGATCATTGGATCGTTTGTTGTCGTCAAAAGGATCGTGTCGATGAGCGGCAGCATCGCCCACTCAGTCTTGGGAGGAATGGGGGTTTGTTTGTGGCTAAGGCGCACCTATGGGCTGGATTTCCTCACCCCTCTTCAAGGGGCATTAGCGGCCGGGCTTCTCTCCGCCCTTTTGATGGGGTGGATCCATCTCAAATATAAAGAAAGGGAAGATACCGTGATCGCGGCCATCTGGGCGACGGGGATGTCGATCGGCGTGATCTTTATCGCGTTAACGCCGGGATACAATGTCGAGTTGACGAATTTTTTATTTGGAAATATTCTCTGGGTGAGCCACAGCGATCTTATCCTTCTTGTTTCACTCGACGTGCTGATCGCTGCGGCAGTCGCTATTTTCTACCGCCGCTTTTTAGCCATCTGCTTCGATGAGACACAAGCGCGCTTGCAAAAGGTGCCGGTCCACACCCTATACCTCCTTCTCCTGTGCCTCGTGGCCATCGCCGTCGTGCTTCTGATTCAAGTCGTTGGGGCTATCCTCGTCATCACCATGCTCGCGATCCCAGCAGCGATCGCAGGAACGTTTACGTCCACGCTCGTACGGATGATGGGAATTGCCATCCTCCTCGGTGTTTTCTTTACATTATTTGGAATGTGCCTATCCTATGAACTTAACTGGCCGCCCGGCGCGACCATATCGCTTGTCGCTGCGGTCTTCTATGTTTTAAGTCTGTTTCGGAAGGGACGCCTTAAAATTACATATTGCAATAGCGATTCCAAAAGCTTTTCCAGGCTCCATGAGTAGACCCTTTCGTTGCTTTTTTCACTTTGGACATTTTTTTCTTTCTTTTAGTACGCATAACCACTCCTATGAATTAATAATGTTGATGAATCTTGACATCTTCCGGACGTACGGAAGTCACTCCATCCGTCGCCTCTTTGATCTCATCTTGGATAGGCGGATGACTGTTCTTACTGTGGACCTTGAGCGTCACTTTAGACGCTTTCCGCTTGTTCAACCGTTTGTTAAAGGGTTTCATCCTTCCTCCGCACACATCTCCAGAGCCTTTCAATGAACCAGTTAATTCTTATAATAGTTATAATTTAATTATTAATCAAATTATTTTTATTTAATCTTACATTCAAAGCGCTAATTTTCAATAATATGAAAACTTATAAAGAATGAGATTCGAAAAGAGGAGGGACGGACAAAAGCTGGATTTAGGATTTGACTTTGAATCTTACCTTCACTTATTATGCTCCCTTTCCTCTGTAGGAAAGCATGCATACCCGAACAACTTGAAAAATTGGGAATTTGACAACAAAGCGCCCTGAATTTGAGCCAGGCTTAGCCGGCGTGACTGCGGACACTTGCAAAAGAGGAAGGAATTGCTCTTTTGCAAGAGAAGCAGGCGCAACTTGAATAAGTTGTGTGATGGACGGGGTCGAAACCCATTTTTCAGGTTGTTTGGGGATAGACCATGCAATGATGCGACAACATTCGAGGAGGTCAAATGTACGCGATTATTGAAACTGGCGGAAAACAATACCGGGTCGAAAAAGACGATATTATCGACGTCGAACTGCTTGATGCAAAAGCCGGCGAAAAAGTCGAATTTACCAATGTGCTCTTTGTCAATAATGCGGGAGCTGTGAAAATCGGCAATCCCCGTGTGGCAAAATCTTCGGTCCAAGCCGAGCTAATGCAAGAAGTCAAAGGCCCAAAAGAAATCGCCTTCAAATACAAACAGCGGAAGCCTTTCCGCCGCAAAGTCGGCCATCGGCAACGCTATGCCCGTGTGAAAATTATAGAGATCATAGGTTAAGGAGATTGCAATATGGCACATAAGAAAGGTCAGGGTTCAACCCGCAACGGCCGCGATTCTAAAGCACAACGCCTAGGAATCAAAGCCACGGGCGGGCAGATAGTCACCGCAGGCAGTATCCTCGTTAGACAACGGGGCACGAAATGGCGTCCTTGCAAGAATGTGGGGGTCGGCAGAGACGACAGCCTCTACGCTCTCATCGATGGGATCGTCACGTACCGCAAAACCAACCGCACCTACGTCGCCGTGCTCCCGCAAGCGTAATACTATTCGTTTTTGTGATTAGTGCCCCTGACTATTGAAATTTCAGGGGCTTTTTATTTTAGGATTAAAATGTTTGTCGACTCAGTCAAAATCACTCTTCGTGCCGGCAAAGGCGGAAATGGCGTTGTCGCCTGGAGAAGGGAAAAATACGTTCCCAAGGGCGGTCCGGTCGGCGGCAACGGGGGCAAGGGGGGGTCTATTGTCTTTAAAACAGATACCCATGTCCCTTCTCTGGAAAGCTTTAGGAACCGACGCCTCATTAACGCTGAAAACGGCATGCCGGGCGGAGGGAATTTACAGAAAGGGCGCCATGGAAAAGACCTCGTTTTGACCCTCCCCTGCGGAACGCTGGTTAAAGACGCAGCCACCGGCGAGGTGCTCTTCGATTTTACCGACATCGATCAAGAATTTTTGATTTGTAAGGGGGGAAAAGGGGGGAAAGGGAACCACTGCTTTAAGTCCCCTACGCATCAAGCTCCCAACATTTGCACCCCCGGCACGGAAGGGGAAACGCGCGAGATCGAGCTCGAGCTCAAATTGATCGCCGATGTCGGCCTGATCGGCATCCCGAACGCCGGGAAGTCGACCCTCATGTCGAAGATCACATACGTCCAGGTCAAAATCGGCGCTTATCCCTTCACAACGCTCCACCCTAATTTAAGCTATATCCAGTATCCCGATCGTACACGACTCCTCGTTGCCGATATCCCGGGGATCATTGAAAACGCTCATCTGAACAAAGGGCTCGGGCTTGCCTTTTTAAGGCATATCGAACGCTCCTCCGTTCTTCTCTTCGTGATCGATGTGTCCGGCTTTGAAGGGAGAGATCCCCTGGACGACTTTAAAGTGCTGCAGAATGAAATCAGGACCTACCAGCCGGAAATGCTAGACAGACCTTTTCTCGTCGCTTTGAATAAAATCGATCAGGAGGGCGCTGAAGAGCATTTGAAGAACTTCTATCAAAATTACCCATTCCCCAAAGAAACGCTCTTTCCCATCTCCGCGATACGCGGGGAAGGATTACCCCTCCTAAAAGAGGCGCTAAAGAGACTCGTCGGTGAAAAACTTCCCCCCAAGCCCGCTTAGTGGTCCTTGACAAAAATTCTTGGAGCAATTGCGGCGTCTTAACTTGCGAAGCCTATGGCAGATTCAAGAGGACACCTCATTCGATAGAACCAATTAGGATTTACCGCTCAGTCTAATCGAGATAGAGAGGCGTCTTGGGAGGCAGATATAGGAGTTAAACTGATAAAACCCTGTTAACTCTCGTAACCAAATTGATAGTGTTCGGCGACTTTGAATTTTACGTCGGTTTTTTCTTTATTGTAAGGAACAGCTTTGTAACCGTTGAGGTCGAGATAAGCCGGCCATTCCCCTTCTGCTAAAAGACGGGTGCTAGGGTTAATATCGCATAGGATGAGTTTTGGGTTTGTATTCTGCTCATGGGGATGATCGTACAGGATTCCTTCGCTCCCATTGTAATGAAGAACGACGCAATTGCCTTCTTCGATCCAGCGAAAAACTTGCGCGAAGCCGCTTGCATTGCCTTTTTTGGAAGGGATGAGGCCTTTCTGCCGAAGAGTCACAAAAGCAGGATCTCGAAGGTCTTGATGATCATCTTCGGAAACTTCTACGCCATTTTTAATTAAGATTTCCACAGCTGTGTAATTTTTAGCTTGAATGGCAGACGTAAGCGGACTTCTTATTCCGTAGAACCACTCAGGATTTACCGGAGCACCGGCATCGATCAAAGCCTGTACAAATACCCCCTCTCTGTCCCAAAAGGCAGCTTCATTTAATGCTGCGCGTTTTTTCCCATTGCAAAGATCGATGTTCGCCCCTCGGTCGAGGAGAAGTTGAAATACCTTAAAGCATTTATTCTGGATGGCCAGATGTAGAGGCGTGCATCCGCTGGTATCCGATTCATTGATATCATCCCCTTTTTTCAACAGCTCTTCCACAGCATCCACATCGTCGCGTATCACAACTTGATGGAGCGGAGGCTGCATCAGATGATCCTGTTTTGCATGCATGGGCTTCCAGGTTAAATCCCTTGACTCTAGCAGACCATTTTGTTTGAGCTGCTCATACATCGCCTTGTCGCCAGTCACAACACTTAGTTCACCATTATATATACGAAACTCTTCCCGATCATCCGGTTGAAGTTCCCGTTTAAAGCGTGTGACATTTTCAGATCCGATTTGCCATCCCTTTACAGGATAAGAGCTGCCGCTGTAGCTCATCGGGATCCGGCAAGGGTTTTCATCGGGTCTTCGGAGAATAAAGTGATTTAATGAACGGCACTGATCAAAATATTGCGTCAAAAATGGAGCTTTTGTATCTAAAAAAAGCCGGGTTATGGATAGGTTGAAGTCACCGACGTCGCCCATTTCCTCCTCATTCCGTAAGAAAAAGAACCCGTCCACTAGGAAATAGCCGGTTTTTGGGCGCAATAAATTGACCGTTTGCAGGAACGTTCCAACAGAATCGTTCAAATGGCGGAAGCACCAATGGGAAATGGCGACATCCACTTTATTTTCAAGATCCAGCCCCTCTCCCTTGAACTTGGCGAATAGCTCTTCAACTTTAAAAGCTCCGAAGTTGTAGATTTTGCACCGCTCTGTTTCAATGAAACGTTGGCCCCAATAGCTTTCTCCCCTTACACCGACGATGTGGACTTTAATATCCTTGGGAAGGTCTGTTTGTTTTTCAATGAAATCAGCAACACCCGTGTTCCATTGAAAATTTCCTGCGCCGATATCCAAGACATAGAAGTCTTTTCGATGGGGGTAGGCGTCCACTATAGTTTTTTTCAACAACTTGAGTTCATTGACTCCGCAAATCCTATAAGAATCATCGCCATTATATACACCCCATCCGCTTTCTGACAGTATTGCCAGGTTCTGAAACGAAGTGTTGATACTGGATTTGAGCTCTTCCGGGCGCTCACTCCAATCGAGATAGACGGGAGTCTTGGGAGGAGTAGAGATAGCAGTTAAACTCATAAAACCCTCTTAACTCTGATAACCAAATCGATAGTGTTCGACGACATTAAATTTTGTGTCGGTTTTTTCTTTATTTTCAGCGGAAGGTTTGTAACCTTTATATTCTAAAAAGGAGGGCCATTCCCCTTCTGCTAAAAGATTCGTGTCAGGGTTGATATCGCACATGATCAGTTTTGGGTTTGTATTCTGTTCATTGGGATAATCGTACAGGATTCCTTCTCTGCCGTCGTAATGGAGGAGAACGGAATTACCTTCTTTGATCCAGCGAAAAACTTGCTCGAAGCCGTTTTCGTTCTCTTTCGAAGGGAGAATGGGGTTCTGCGGAAGGATCTTTTGAAGCTCTGGCTGATCATCTTCGGAAATTTCTACGCCATTTTTAATCAAGATTTCCACAGCTTTGAAATTTTTAGCTTCAATGGCAGAAGTAAGAGGGCGTCTCATCCCCCAGAACCACTCTGGATTTACCCGAGCGCCGGCATCGATCAAAGTCTGTACAAATCTACCCTCTCTGTCCCAAAAGGCTGCTTCATTTAATGCTGAGCGTTTTTTCCCGTTGCAAAGATCGATTTTGGCCCCCCGTTTGAGGAGAAGTTGAAATACCCTAAAGCATTTATTCTGGATGGCGAGATGTAGGGGGGTGCATCCGTCAGCATCCGATTCATTGATATCATGTCGTTCTTCCAATAGCTTTTCCACTGCATCTACATCGTCGCCTATTACAACTTGATGGAGCAGGGGGCGCATCAGAGAATCGTCTTTTCTATGCATAGGCATCCAGGTTAAATCCCTGCGATCTAGCGCTCCATTTTGTTTGAGCTGCTCATACATCGCCTTATCGCCGGTCACAACACCTAGTTCACCCTCATACGTACGAAACCCTTCCTGATCATCCGGCTGAGGTTCCCGCTTAAAGCGGGTGACATTTTGAGACCCGATTTGCCATCCATCTCCGGTATAACAGCTGCCGATATAGCTCATCGGGATCCGGCAAGGGTTTTCATCGGGTCTTCTCAAAATAAAGTGATCTAATGAACGCATATTATTGCAATATTGCGTCAAAAATGGGGCTTTAGTATCTAAGAAAAGCTGGATCAACAATCGATTAGTATCATAATCTTCCATTCGGCCCTCATTGCGTAAGAAAAAGAAACCATCCACTAGGATATAGCCGGTCTTTGGCCGCAACAAATTGACCGTTTGCAGGAACGTTCCAACAGAATCGTTCAAATGGCGGAAGCACCAATGGGAAATGGCGACATCCACTTTATTTTCAAGATCAGGTCCCTTTTCCTTGAATTTGTCAAATAGCTCTTCAACTTTAAAAGCACCCAAGTTGTAGATTTTGCACCGGTCTGTTTCAACGACACGCGGGCCCCAATAGCTTTCTCCCCTTATACCCACAATGTGGACTTTAATATCCTTGGGAAGGTCTGTTTGTTTCTCAATGAAATCAGCAAGGGCTTTGCCCCATTGAAAATTACCGGCGCCGATATCCAAGACATAAAAGTCTTTTCGATCAGGGTAGGCATCTAATATAGATTTTTTTAACAACATTCGTTCGTCGACTCCGCAAATCCCATAAAAATTGAGACCATTAAAGGTCTGCCAGGAGCTTTCAGAGAATTGTGTCAGTTTCTCAAAAGATTGGTTAACCTCCCTTTTGAGGCTTTCTGGACGGTTGTTCCAGTCGAGCCACGCTGGCTGACTTATTAAGGATTTATTCGAAATCGACGTTGCCATAAGGACCCCTCAGCAAATTTTTTATATAATATAATAGAGAATTAATTAATTAGATTCAAGTTAAATTATTTTATTACAATTGTCTTTAAACTAATGCAATACTAGAATAGAAGTTCAATAATTCACTCTATACAGAGGTATCCAACATGGCTCAAGTCACAACGGCAACATCTAAAAATATTCTTTACCATCCTTTGTCTCTGAAACAAGAATTCAAGGAAAAAAAGGAGCTCTTGAAAAGCAACCCTGCAGAATATGCTAATTTCTTAGCAAAATGCCAGGACTGTAAATTTAAATTTGAACAAATCCAGAAAGGGCACATTGGCACCGATAAAACATATGAGGTCGTTCAGAAGCAGCTGAGCGGCATTTTCAATAAGATGCAACGGCTTGTTCCTCAAATTCCCAACCCGGTCGATGCGCAAGTAAAACTCTTGCAAATGGCCGAACAATTCAAAGAGCACCATTCCCAGGAGGGCCTTGAGGGTTTTAAGGCTTTTGAAACGGAATTTCCGGATGTTTCCGAATCCGTATTTTTAAATTTATGGCAATTAAAAGGCTCTCCCCAACATGTCGACAGGAAAGAGCTGTTTTTTTCTGCTCTCGACACCGAAAGAGCTGAAGCCATCGAAAGCGTTTACTCCCATCCGATCACGCGATTGCAAGAGATCAGCAATCTGTTCCGTCAAAATAATACGCAAGAAGCTTTTATCAAGTTCGAAGAGTTTGCACGTGTGTACCCGAAGCTGGTTGATTGCATTTATGGAAAAATTTGGGAACTCTATGGCCGCCCAACAAAAGAAAATCATCTTTGTCGCATCGCACGCGATGATTTCGGCTATGTTGCCTTTCATAATCTCCATCCGGATTCGCATTTCAATTTCAATTGCCAGCACAATGCAGAGGCGATTCATTTAATATCACAAGAATTGGTCGAGCATCTGGCGGATGCTCAATTCATGAGGGAACAAAATATCCAGCGCCTGGACCGGCGATGCGTGGAAGTTGCGAACGAGACTGTGGGGCTGTTCAAAAAAGGGGAATACGTCTCCCGTGATGGGCAAAAGCATGATTTAAAAGATTACCTCAAATTTTCTACCAAGCACACCCGACTTTATCGAGAGGCAAGCCAAGGGCCCAAACAACCACGTTTTGCGCATACGAAGTTTGAAGTGCGCGCGCAAAACTGCGTCGAGATGGCCTATGACTTGAGTTATCATGGGGGGAATGTGCTGGTATTGAATTTAGCTAACTCTTATGCATTTGGCGGTTGCTACCTTAAGGCCAGAGGCACTCAGGAGGAAGAACTTTCTCGATGCCTGGGGCTCGCTCCTGCTGTAGATACTAGGCACGGAGAACAACTCCGGCAATTTTATCCCCTCCACAAAACTGCAGGTTCTGCTGGGGGCCTTTACACTCCGCAAACGCCCATTATTCGGATGGGGATGAAGAACGACTATCAATTTTATGATGAGCCGATGCCTGTCGCTGTTGCCACCTTTGCGGCTTACGACAAACCGAACCTCGACTACTCCAACCCCAATCACCCTAAATTGCAGGGGGAGGAGTTGAAATGGACCATTGAGAAGATTCGAACGATCTATCAATGTGCCTATGACAACGGCCATGACAGCGTGATTTTAGGCGCGTTGGGCTGCGGAGCTTTTGCTAACCCGCCGGCACATCTCGTCGAATTGTTTATGGATGTGTACGGAAAAGAATTCAATGGGTGTTTCAAGTACGTCGGATTTGCCGTCATGGAAGACATGAATGATGGGAAGAAGCACAATCCCGAAGGGAATTTTAAACCGTTTGCCCGCATGGTCCAAACAATGGGCGGTCAAGCTTACGATGCAAAAGGTCAATCCGTCACGGGGATTTAAGCGAGAGTCGCTTGCTCTTTCTGTGATACACGAACAGCTGCCCGTAGTGGCCCCAGCGAAGAAGCGCATGCAGCTGTTCGCTGGGGTTTTGATACGGAAGCTCTTTGTTCAAAAAAGCGAGCAGCTGATCTCTGCCCAGCGTTTGGCCAGGAGCTTTTTTCAATAGATCGCAGACTTTGATGAAAATCGGGATTGCAAGCAATTGCTCTTTCCAGATTCGGTACCTTATCTCTCCATTCCCCTGCAAAAATTCTTTCCCTTTTTTGGTCAAGGACGCCGTCCTGTGAACAATTTCGATAAAATCCAGGAGTTCTGCAGCATGCAAGACGATCGCCACCTTATCAAAATGCTGGCGGCTTTCCGCGCCGATCTTAAAAATATCGTTTGAACCGCCGCGCGATGTGAGGTAGCGCAAAAGACCGAGAATTTGATCCTGCGTTGCCGGCAGGAGCGGGCCGATTTTTTCTTTTTTGCGCACACCCTTTGCCTCGGGGACCTCGACGCGGCCATAAGTGTCGTGGAGTTGTTCGACCAAGTGCAAGAAATCGGGAGAATGGTAAACTCTCGGCCTTCCCATTGTGTTTTCGATCACACCATGCACAGTTGCCGGCTTCGACCCGAGAACGAAGATCCGATCAGCCATAAATGCCACTTCATGCACATCATGAGAGACGAGGAGTATCGAACTTAAACTCAGTTCTTTGTTCGCCCAAATTTTTATCACTTCCTCACGCAGCACTTCTGCTGTGAAAGCATCGAGCTCGCTGAAGGGCTCATCCATGAACAGGATTTTAGGGTTGCGCACGAGCGCCCGCGCAATGCCGACGCGCTGTTTCATGCCTCCGGAAAGCTCCTTCGGATAAGCATCTTCAAAGCCGGAAAGCCCAATCATGGCAATTGCCTCTTGAGTCTTCTTTTCCATTTCCTCTACAGAAAAATGGGCAGCCTTTAAAACAATCTCGATGTTTTGTTTGACACTCATCCAGGGAAGAAGCGCGAAACTTTGAAAGACGATCGAGCTTTCCGGCATCAGCCCTTGAAGTTCTTTCCCTTGGTAAAAGATTTCACCTTTCGTCGGGGAAATCAACCCAGCAAAAATCCGCAAAAGGGTCGATTTTCCACAGCCGGAGGGGCCGATGATCGCAACAACCTCATTGGGATAAACGGCCATATCGATCTTTTCCAAAACGTGTAATGTTTGATCATGCGACAAGGCGAAATCTTCGCAGATTTGTTTCGCTTCAAAAAGTGGCGCTTGATGATTAGACATTGAGTGCAAACCGTTTTTCAGAATAATGATACAGCCTTAACCAGACTTGGAAATTGATCAGCACAACAACGACCATCATGATCAGAATGCTGGCCGCCAAAAGAGGATAATCATTGTTTTGCGCGGCCATGCTGATCGCCGAACCAATTCCCGGCGTCGTCACAACCTGGTTTTTGTAAGTGACGTATTCCGCAACAATGCTCGCATTCCAGGCACCTCCTGAGGCAGCCAGAGCGCCCGTGATCAAATAGGGAGTTATCGCTGGCAGCTGCAAAGACCAAAAGCGGTTCCGGCCAGAAAATTGAAAACTGGTGGTCATTTCTCTTAAATCGGAAGGGATCGCTCGTGCCCCCGCGATCACATTGAATAAAACATACCATTGGGTTCCCATGAGCATCAGGACGACACTGCCGATCCCTAATGGAATTTTGCAAACGACAAAAATCAGGATAAAAATGGGAAAAAGCAGAGTCGCAGGAAAAGAAGCGGCGATCTGTAAGATCGGCTGCAGCAACCGCTCCCTTTTTTTCGAAGCACAGGCAGCGATGCCGAGCGGCAGCATCACACCGACGCTAATGAAAACGCAGATCAACACGCGGGAAAATGTCAAAGCAAACAGTTTGCCAAGCAGCAGCCACTGGTCAACAGCGACATTCTTCACAAGATTAAGAACAAACACAGCGCCGATGGCGAGAAGAACCAGAAGAGCGATGACGACGATCTTGCTGATCGCCTTCAGTGAAAAAGGAGAGTTCCTCTTCTTTTTCCTGTTTTGGGCCCATCTGCCCAAACGGTGAAATAACCCAATCACGCAGCCGATTAAATACGAGGTTTTCAAAACATTTAAAAACCAGGATTCGGTTTGAAGCGGAGATCGGAAGAGCG
>CAJCIW010000083.1 GCA_903970455.1 Verrucomicrobiota bacterium
CCCTCTTTCCCGAGAAATTTCAGAGTATTAGCTAACTCTTTTTGCTGAAACTTTTCCCCTGCTTTTGGAGCTCTTCCTTCAATCAGATAAGCAGTTGCGCTGTCTGCAAATAGCTTTAATTTGGATGCTCCATACTCCCAAACTTGCGAGATCTTTTCTCCAACGGCAAATCCCTCCTGCGCATAATAAATTGCAGGCTCTAGCAGAGAAGTGAAAGGTTTTGAACCATATTTACTGTGGAGCTTTATCCACCCATCGAAAGCCCCGGGGACATTCATGCTCTCGAATCCCGCTTGAGGAATCGTTTTCAGATTTTTTTTCTTGAAATAATCCAAACAGAGTTTTTTTGGCTGAATTCCACTTGCATTCAGCCCCATTAAAGAGTTGTCTTTGCTCCAATAAACCATCGCAAAGAGATCGCCTCCGATTCCACTCATCATTGGCTCGCATACATTCATCAAAGCGGCAATGGCAATCGCGGCATCTACAGCATTTCCCCCGCTTTTCAAAATTTCAATGCCGATTAAAGAAGCAAGAGGCTGGCTTGTAGCAACCATTGCATTTGCGGCATGGACGGATGGACGATGGTTATTAAATAGATTCATCTAATCTATTTATAAAGCCAAATAAAAAACCATACAACAAATTTTAAAATTTTGATAGTTTGCAAAAAAGGAACCTCATGAAACACCACCTCTCTTTTCACAAATTAAACCCGCAAGACAAATCTGAGGGGGGATATCGGATTAGGGCAACCAAAACGAACTTTCCAGCGCTTGAAAACATGTCCTTCTACAAACTAACGTTGTACAAGAAAGCGATCAGAGAACCCCATTGGCATGCTAATGCAGATGAGCTTGGATTCTGCTTAAAAGGCAGATTACTTGTCTCTATTTATGGGAATAAGAATCTAAAAGAAACCTTCGTGATCAATCAAGGAAATGCTTTTTTTATCCCCTCGGGAGCACTTCACAGCATAGAAAATATTGGAAAGGATACAGCAGAAGTTATTCTTCAGTTTTCTCATGAAGAACCAGAAGATTTTGGCCTCTCATCCGTCTTTGGGAAGTTTTCTAATGCAGTGCTAGGCAATACATGGGATGTGTCTGCGAGCCACTTTAAAACAATGAAGCGACTTCCGAAAGAGTCGTTCATCGCTAAACTTACAGAGTCCACAACCGTTACCAAGGAGATGCTCTACGTTTCTCCCCATCAATTTCCTCTGGAAGAGAGTCCTTCGCTGATTTCCAACGAGAGCGGGTCAGCAAAAGTGGCAAGAAATAATGTTTGGCCGATTCTCCAACGGCAGGCGCTATATTCGCTGAAACTGAAAGGGAAAGGGATGAGGGAGCCTCATTGGCATCCTGAAACAGCTGAAATGGGTTATGTGGCGAATGGAAAAGGGAGAATGTCTATCCTATCTCCTTCAGGAAAAGTGGATACATATAAGATGGAGAGGGGGGATATTTATTTTATTCCTAAAGCCTATCCCCATCACATCGAAAATCTGCAATCTTCAGAGCTCCATCTTCTTATTTTCTTCGATCAACCCATGCCTCAGGACATCGGCTTCACAGGAAGTGTTAAATCCTCTTCCGACGAAGTTCTATCGGGAGTCATGCACTCAGAGAAAAAGATCTTTGAAAAACTGCCCACTTACTATGAAGATCTGTTCATTGTAAAAAAGAAAAACCCTCTTGATCCATGATGCTCCTACGGCGTTTTTAAAATGCCCTAGGCCTTAAACTTGGATTTTATGCCCCGAGTTTTTTCGTATCACAAAGCGTGGAGCTCGAAGCCATCTTTCTGCCAGCTGGCGGGAGGGGACGGGAAGTGAGACGGAAAAAGGGGGAGCAGAAAATCCAAGTTTAAGGATAAGGCAACTTCGGTTCTTGCGGACCTTCAGAGAGCTAAAAAGATTCAGATTCACAAGAAGTATAATGCGTTTGGAGGCATTTTTGTATGTCTACAAGAGCGTTCCGGTTCGGCACTCAGGCCCCCTTAATTCGAGTCGTGAAGCAAGGGGAGCCATTCGGCACTTGCGTCTGGACTGGAATCAGCATAGTCTCAAGACGAGGGCTTTACAGTCGCCGAGAATTGAACCATCATCAACATATTTCAATGCTTAAAAAACTAAATACAAATAGCTTGCATTAGAATAATGACTATTATCTGTTGTGTGCTTTGAATTGTTTTAAGGTTACTGTCCCATTCTTGTCCCAAAACACCCCCTTGACATTACCGCAAATCGCGGTAACCTATCCAAATGCTTCTGGGCAATCCTCTTGCCAAGAAAAATTTTGATTAGCCCATCAGCGAAATTGGGTACCTCAGATCGATTGAATCCTTCAGCCAACCGCAATAATAGCCTCCAGTTGATACAATTTTTCCAAATATCTTTTACATTAGGCCCTCTCTGGGTAATTCTTTTTCAATTGAGGAATTCAATAGATGGATTCTATATCATAATCAACAATTTGTAGACTCAAAGAGGTCCCATAAAAGAGGCATAGTGCATTGCGGAAACTTTTGGCTCTTGCTGGAAGACCTTGCTCGCAATATGTTTTCAATTGGTTATAGACGGCGAGGATAAATGCGCTGGGATCCGATTCCTCACCACTTAAATTATCAATGCTCAAACGAAAAGGATATCCTGCGGCCTTAGAGAGAATCCATTCCATCGCTTGGGGTTTTACTTCTGCTCTTTGGAAGAGCGTTTGCTCCTCTTTTGTACGACCGTCGGGCACATACCAATACCCAAAATCCACTTGCAGCCTTCTTTTTTCTCCAGCGATCAACCAATGTGCACATTCGTGTAAGGCACTAGAAAAAAAACCACGGGCAAAAAAAAGTGCATGATAGGGTCTACTTTCATCTGCTGGGAGGTAAATTGGCTCATCGCCTCCCTTCACAAGCTGCGTATTATATTCTTCCTTGAAACAGTGGTTAAAAAGTGTGATTAAATCCTGATACTGATGCACTTTTGACTCCTTGAACGCAAAGCCTGACTCCTTTCGATTTATGCTCAATCAAATAAAAAAAACAAGAAATGAGAACGTGCTGTCCCACCCGTGTCCCATGGGGCAGTACCGCTATATTGCTCAAACCGTAATGATCAGGTCAAACATTGAACGGGGTACTACTTGTGTAAAATAATGATCTTCAGCAGCATCCCAGCGTTTATGCCAGGTTGTCATAAAGTCATGTCCTTCTCGAGCGAGTAGGCGTCGACGTCGCAATTTATCATCACTCATCTCAATAAGCACTGAAAAATCCACGAGATCAGCTAATTCAGGACGACAGGAGTAAGCCCCGTCTAAAATGATTAGAGCAGCTGGCTCCCGTTGTATCACCCCTTCAGATAAGCCAATACCAGAAATAAAGTTAAAAGGATGCCAAGATGCCGGCTTACCAGCGAGCAGCAGACTAAAATGCCTTTGTAGCCATTTTTGTCTCTCTTCAAGAGCGTTCCGGTTCGGTCGCAGGCTCCCTCACTTCGAGTCCAGGCGCAAGTGCCAAAGGGCACTTGCGTCTGGACTCGAACCAGCGTAGTCCGAAGACGAGGGATTTACAGTCTGCTGGAATCCAATCTTTCACAACTTCACACAACGCTTATCAAGCTAAAAAACAAGAGCTTATGTATCATTAACAGCAGTTAAATATTGAAATATTTTGTTTAAAATAAGTTGCTGCTGTCCCAAAAATGTCCCACGTCAGATCAAAGGGGTTGCTTAAATTGTAGCCTGTTGGCTACAATGAAGGCATAGACAAAGGGTTTGCCCGTGCATGAAATCGGTATTTACAAAGCCAACGCCGACCCCGAACCTTACACAGAATGGTTAAACTCTTTAGATCGTCAGGTGAGAATACGCCTTACTGGCAACTTGGGTGATTTTAAGCCGGTTGGCGAAGGAGTACATGAACTAAGGCTTGATTTTGGACCAGGATATTGAGTGTATTTCGGCTTTGACAAAACAAAGAATAAAATGATAGTCCTGCTTGCAGGCGGCTCAAAACGCACTCAAGTAAAGGACATAGTAAAAGCCAAAAAATATTGGCAAGATTATCTTTCTCACTCAAGGAAGGAGACATAACATGAAACGATATAGAAGCTATAAGGAGCACCTAATTGAACGACTGAAAGACCCTGAAGAAGCTTCTGCATACCTCAATGCAGCACTAGAAGAAGCTTTGGAATCCAATGAACCTGGTGTATTTCAATTAGCAGTAAGAGATGTTGTAGAAGCTCATGGCGGTGTAGCCAAAATATCTTCAAAAATGGATGTCAGTCGTGAAAGCTTTTACCGTAGCCTATCCACTTCGGGTAAGGCGCGTTTTTCTACTCTGATTAATGCGATTAGGGCCTGCGGTCTCAGTTTTGAATTTCACCCTGCCTAGAAGATTTAAGCACTCATTGGCTCTATCCAAAGCTAAACGCAAAACTCGCAAAAAGAGCAGAGGTTCGAAATTTCAATGACGCATCAGGATCTGGAGGTCCTTTGGGGTGGTTGCCTCAATTTTATGGGCAGTTGCATCATGCTCTTAAATTAATTAAAATGGGTTATCTAAAATTAGATTTTCGATGTTCTTTTCATACTTGCGATTGCTTCTGCTTTCCCATTTAACAATTTCATTAGTAAAACTTAAAATGATAAATTTCCATTCTTTGTCGCTAGGAACCTCGCCGACCCATTCTCCTTTGTCGTTTTTTGCGAACCTGTAACAACGCTTCCCCCATGTCGGCGCACAGCAATATGCGAGTGACTTTGATTCGCCAGGATTACAAGATGTGACTGTAGTGGGAATAGTATGGGTTTTATGGAATTTTTGACCCTTATCAATTAAATTTATATATTTTGAGCACATAAATTCTTCTGGATTGACATTACTATAATCCGTATTGAGCAAAGACCGTCGTGGAATAATGAACTCATATATGCTCGGATTTTTTTCTAAAGGGAGATTTGTATAATTTCCAATAGCAATAT
This sequence comes from Verrucomicrobiota bacterium, assembly GCA_903970455.1. Taxonomy (GTDB): domain Bacteria; phylum Chlamydiota; class Chlamydiia; order Chlamydiales; family Rhabdochlamydiaceae; genus CAJCIW01. The sequence goes on from CAJCIW010000083.1 coordinate 4,989, forward strand.
CATGAATTTTTCCCATATAAGTATTAGAATCCAAATTTCTTAAAGAGTAACTTGCATTGTTTTTTAAATCCTGAATTTCTGTAATAAGACCTGGGGTGATCGTTAAGCGCTGATTAAAATTGATCTCGGAATACAAGATGAGATGTTGTCCATACAGTTTAACAATCTTGGCAATTTCGGAAAAACTACATTGTTTAATTTTTTTGTAAAATGTCTCGATGAAGTTCTTGTTATTGCTCGTTTCAACCAATCTAAATAGTGATGTAAGACAGAATTGGTTAACCTCGTAAAGATTTCCATAGATGATTGGCTGTTCTTTGAAACTAAAGTCTTCTGAAAAACCATTATCTAATATGATAGTTTGTTTAAATTTGTCTCCAAAAACAATGGTTAGCCAATCTGTGATTTCTAATACGTGATGAGGTCGTGAAACTCCAAAGTCTTGAATTTTAAAAAATTGATTATATATTCCCTTGGACCTGGTTTTTGTTAAGTCAATTTTAATTAGAATCTTTGAGTTCGCGGCATCTTCTTTGCAAGATCCACTATCGTAAACTGTAGGGTTAATGAAAGCTCCGGAGTCGATTAAATATGGACCTAAGCAAATGACATCTCCGTCACCATTATCAATATCTGAATGATCCAGAACATTTTTTCTATATTCGATAGCTCTTCGTTTCATTGAATCCGCTCCCAAAAAAGCTCTGTTTCGACAGATGCTGGATAAGTTTGGCTTTGTGGTTACGTGCCAAACTTCTGGACAAACGATGGAATTTTCTTCCGCGAGCTTACGGATAAGGTTGTCTATATCAAGGATTTCCTTAGTCATTTTCTCAGTTGCTTCGGCACTAACTATAAGGGGAGTTTTTTCTAAGCATTTGAGGTGAGTGTTTAACCGAGTCCAACTTCTGATGTGGGATTGTAATATGCAAGCTGCTTGGCTCCTCATCTCAGCAGGATCTTTTTCTGTCAGCTGCACTCCTTTTTGAAGCTCTTTTGTTTTTGAATAAAAATTTTCGCAGTATTTCGTGATTGTCTTGAAGGCATTTAAATAGGTGCTGCGGTGTAACTTTGTTTTTACGTCCATCCCTAGTCTTTCCAGATCATAATCTCCAGGTATGACATCGTATTCAAAAGTTAGTTTATTTCGACTAATCAACTCATTATAATGCTTGTTTACCGCGCCTCGGATATTACATTCGTGTGTTACATTTTTCTCGTGAAGTAAATTAAAA
>CAJCIW010000084.1 GCA_903970455.1 Verrucomicrobiota bacterium
TCAAAGTCTTCCAAAACATGGGAAGCCTGTGTGGCGCTCGGTTTGCCGGATAAATTTGCGGAAGGGGCGGCAACAGGCTCCCCAACTAAAGAAATCAGTTTTGAAGCGATCAGGTGGGAAGGCATACGCAAAGCAATAGAGGACAATCCGGCCGAAACGATCGATGGAACGGCCTCATGCCGCTTTAAGACAATTGTCAAAGGCCCGGGAAAAAAACTCTCCGCCAATCGATAAAACGAATCGGGAATTTCTACCGCGATTTGTTCCACCTGGCTGAGTGAATCGATATGGACGATGAGAGGATTGTCAGAAGGACGTCCTTTGATTTTGAAAATCGAAGCTACAGCGATTGGATTGAAGATTGCTGCTCCAAGTCCATAGACCGTTTCGGTCGGAAAAGCGACGAGGAGCCCTTCTTTTAACCATGCGGCAGCGCGCTGAACTTCATCCGGCCCAAGAAGCTGAGTTTGAGTAGTACCGTTGTTCACGTTCCTAAGATCCAAAAAAAGCCGAATGTGAGGGCGACTTTGGCACCAAGAGCAATCATCAAGCTTTTGAAATGTTTATCGATAAATGCTTTGATCGGAGTGCCCCAGCGCTGCATCAATTCTGCGATGAGGAAAAACCGTATTGCCCTCGCGAGAAAAACCGATGCGAGATAGCCTCCCAGGGAAAGTTTGCAAAATCCTGCTGAAATGGTAATGGCTTTAAAAGGAATGGGAAGAAAACTTCCTGCGAAGACAGCAACGAACTCATGGGAGTTATACTGGTCTACCATACGGTCGAAAAAATCCTTGGAAATCAGATGGTCGATAACGAATTGGCCTACATGGTCCCAAAGCCAATATCCAATTGCATAGCCAATCAGTCCAATCACGAGCGAGGAGAGCGTAGCCACAAGGGCATAAATATAGCGGCGCTCCGGGTTGTGCAAGCAAAACAGCATTAAGAGGGCGTCCATGGGCAAGAAAAGAAACATTTCCAATAAAAAAATAAACGCGAGCCACAATGGCGCAAAAGGAGAAAAAGCTTTTTGACAAGCCCACTCGTAAACTTTCCTTGCTGGCTGCATAAATCTTCCACCTTCAAAAGGATTCATTATACTTGTATCGCCCCTCGAAGTCAAGGTAAAGAGGGAGATATAATACCCTATACCTTAAGATCTTATATTCTTGTGGCAACCAAATTCACCCTTGCTTATACTCTGTAGTTTAAATGGAGTGGGTAGGATGAAAGTCACTGCAACGATTGTTTTTGTCTTCGGTCTTTTAATTGCCCTTGGCGGAGTCATGGGCTATGTCAAAGGCGGCTCACAAGCCTCTTTGATTTCCGGGATCGTGTTCGGCCCCGCGCTGGTAATTTCTGCTTACTTTATTTTCAAAGGAAAAATCGCTGCACAATATGCAGCTTTGGTTTTGACCTTCTTACTCGACAGCATTTTCACTTATAGGTTTGCCAAAACCCTGAGCTTCTTTCCTGCCGGCTTCTTGAGCCTGGCAAGCCTTGCCGTCCTGATCGTCGTCGCCCTAAAAATTCGGCGGACACTTAGGGCTTAGACACCCACATTTAAGGATTCCTGGAAAAACACGATCAATTTTTTCCAGGAATCCTGACTTGCATACTGATCTTCTGCGGATGTGCCTCCCATAGAAAACCAGAGTTTGCCTACAGGATGATAATTGACCGGTCCTGGTTGAGGAAGGTTAGGAATATTAATGCCATGACCTGCTTTCGGATAATGTAAGTGCTCGCACACAATCGGTGATCTCTTTTCTTTAAGCCGCTTTTTAATTAGGGCGGCATTTGATCGTCTCCACCTGAAATGAGAAGGAGAGGAGCTTTGATTTTCTCAACGGGTATCCTTGCTGCTTCAAAAGCCTTTTTAGCTTTCATGATCAATCGTGTCCTTTTGGTTCCCAGAAAGATGTTCCGGACAACCTTTGGTCAGCTTTTTCACATAAAACATTCTCTTATGCTGATTATAAAGTTCCTTGACAACGGGACCATTTGCCCATGCCAAGATCTTCTCTTTAAACAGCGGCTGCTCATCCCATACAAGAGACCATGCTTGACAATAGTACGCCAATTTTTGCAATTTCCAGGCAGTGAGGGGTTCTTTCTTGGGCTGTTTTTCTAATATGTAGGAGGCTACATCCAAAACTGAAACAGGCTTTCCTTTATCCATAAGCAACTTCTTTTTTTTGGCCACAATTTACCCCAATTGTTCAAAAAAATCAAACAATACTTATAACTGGATGCTGCTTACCTTGGCGCAAACGACCATTGGTTTGCAGGGCCCAGTAACACACCTTTTAGACCATTACGTATTTTTGGTGAACTAATGATCCCCGGCGTAATAGGGTTCGACGTGGACGATCACGTCGCGGACGGCCGGCCACTCTTTTTGGATTTCGGCGCGGACTTTTTGGGTCAATTCATGAGCCTTTTCTACGGGTAGATCAGGTGAAACCTCGATATCTATCCCGACATGGGCATCAGGCCCATAAAGCTGTATCCGGATTTTTTCTGTGGCTAATACCCCTTCAACGCGCAAAGCAGCCACTTTCACTTTTTCGAAAAACTGCTCTTCGGGGACGCGGTCCAAGAGTTGATTGATGTTTTTCTTTGCGGCGTAAATTCCAATGCCGACCATCAATATCGCGATAGAAATAGCGCCGACATGATCGCAGAGGACACTGTATTTAGGAAAATAGGCGGCGAATAACAGGGCGATCATCGCAAAGAAACAGTTGAGCGCATCGATCCGGTAATGCACGGCATCAGCAAGCAATGCAGGGCTGTGCTGCCGTTTTGCCGTGCGTTTCATGGTCTGATAGGAAATCTCGAGCAGGATGACGGCGCCGAGCGGGATTAGCCAAGTGAGCGGCTGGATCACCTTTCCTTCCGGTCCTGATGAGATGGCAAGGAGTTGTTGGACGATCATGCCTCCTCCGAGCACGGCGAGAAGAAGGCCTAATTGCAGCCCCGCGATCGGCTCGAAACGCCCATGTCCAAAAGGATGGTTTCTATCTGGAGGTTTATCCGCGATTTTGATGAAAAAAATTAAAAAAAGGCTGGAAGCGATATCAAACAGGCTGGACAAAGCATCTAAGAGCAAAGCGGAACTGCCAAGAAAGACAAAACCCAGCAATTCTGCAATGATGATGACACTGCGCAATACCACGCCGCGCCTTGCCGTGACCACCATCTGCCTGCGCCGCTGCAAACGGTTTTCATTCACGCTTTCTGGCAGCGGGACGGAAGGAGGAAATTTACTCATTCGGACCCAACAGCATCGTTATAACGTTTGACGGGCTTTGACCAATCGACATTGTCGAAAAATGCCTGGATATATTTCCCTTTCTCCAAGCCGTATTGCGTGATGTAGGCGTGTTCAAAGACATCCATCACAAGCAAGGGAGAACCTCCGGCCAAATGCCCAACATCATGTTCATTGATCCAAGTGTTGAATAGCCTGCCTGTTTGCGGATCGCGGTAAAGAATCACCCATCCAATCCCCCGGATCAGTCCGGTCGCCATGAAATTTTTCTTCCAGGCTTCATAACTGCCGAAATCTTTCACGATCCGCTGAAAAAGGGTGCTGGATTTATCCAAAGCCTCCGATCCGCCGAGATTATCAAAATAGAATTCATGAAGGCGCATCCCGTCCCACTCCCATCCGAATCTCCGCTTCAACGCCCCATAATCATAGGTTTGGTCCCGATCTTGCAATTCGAGTTCTTTGAACCGGTTAAGTAGGAGATTCGTATTTTTCACGTATCCTTGATAGAGCTGAAAATGCATTTTCAACAACTCGTCGGAAAATCCGGGCATTCCATAAAGATAGGAATAATCTTTCACGAGATATTCTGCAGAAACAGGTTTCATTTTCTGCGTTTGAGGCATCTCTTGAGCCGATAAAGAAAAGGGCATCGCGCTCATTAGCAATAGAATCAATGTGGTTTTCATGGTTGCTCCGGGAAGTTTTTATTAGATCGTATACAAAAAAATCCTTTTTTTGACACGCAATTTTTTAGTTGAAGAATATAAACTAATGATTCGGAATTGATTTATATTAAAAATAACAGCAAAATAAAATAGGCTTTAGGAGAAAAAAATGACATCAATTATCTATACTAATGGAATAAACAATTTACCAATATCTAATCAAATTTCAACTCCTAAGTCTACAATTTCACCATCAAATAAAGTTTATTTAGGGTCGGGGACCACGAATCTTCCTGGAATTACAAATCTTTTCTTCGCTCCCTATGAATTCTTCAATAGCATGAAGGCGATGCTTTCAGCAGAGAAAATCAATGACCGGGAAGGGATTCTTCAGAATGGATTAAGGGTGATTTCAACCCCTTTTACCTTTATTAACTCTCTCTCGAAGCTGTTCTGGTACATTTTCGAAGGAGGAATCTACTTTAAGCTCATATCGGCCGCATACCACCGCACCTTGCTTCCTCTTACATGGTACATCACCGGCCTCGGCTTTATCATTTGCGCAATTGAAGGAGTGATCGAATCCCTCAGCCTCTATCGTACTAAACAATTTTATAATGAATTTTATCCTCAAGAAAACGATGAAAAAATTTACTTAACCAAGCTTCAGCAGCTTGAAAATAGATTTTTAAAAATTTCTCCTGAAGAGCAGCAAAAAATTCATGATTATGTTCAAACCAAGCCCCTTTCCGCTGACAAGCAAAAATTGCAAAAAAAAATCATCGATGCGGGATTGACAGCCCAAAAAAATGATTTAACACGCCGCGTACACCCTTGGCTGGCCGACGAAATCGAACAAACGGTCCCAGGGACCATTCAAAATTTACAGAGCAGCGATCCAACAAAGAGAGCGGAAGCGAAAGATAAAGCCGCTGAAATCTTCCAGAAAATGAAAGTGCAAACGCAGAAAAAAATTCTCATCCACAGCATCGGACTCGCGGCGGTGCTGGTCACGACAATGGGCCTTCTCCTGGGTTGCTTTGCCTTTCCCTTTCTGATCCCTCTTACAATTCTCTTAGCCGGAGGTGCCTTATCCGTTGCCAGACAACTCCTTCATGCAGGCCTGATGGACTCAAAAGGGTGGGAGTTCCACGTTGAAAATTGTATTCCGAGCCAATTGAAGACAATTTACGATAAAATTTTCTCTTCGGAGAAAAAGGGAAAGCCTCCGGCATGCTACCCTATCACGCTCCACTTCGAGATTCCAAAAAAAACAGAAGAACCCAGGAGGAGAACGCTAGACTTCACCCTAACTGTCCCTCCGGGAATTAGAATCTAAATAACGGATATTTAAGCTCTCCTTCCCACTGATCCAATAACTCTTTAAATTCTTCAAAAGAGGGCTGCCCCAGGGAAGGGTCGTCATTGTAGGATTGCCATTTTCCATAGCAGTGCACCAGGGTGCAGTCGGTGATTTTGCTATTGGCCTGAGAATAAGAGAGTGTAAAACACAAGATTTCTTTTTCGTGCACTTCGCGGAGTTGTTCTTCCAGAATCTCGCAAAACGGGTCTCTACGAAATAAATAAGAACCGACGGGCTTCTCCATCAATAGCTTCTCCGCCTCAAACCGATCTACAGGATGCCAAGCTCGGATCAGAATATTTTGATCGGGATGAGAGGCTGAGAAATCGATATTCACCTTGGTCAAGACAGCCATTTTTGTGTCGAGATCGCTGGGGCCTTTCAACTTGTGGCAAATCTCATTGAGAACGAGCATCATCTCTCGCATCATGAGATAAGCCGATGGGGCGAGATCACCCCAGGAGAATCCCTGAATCGAGGATTTGCTTTCCTCGATGAAAAAAAAGATTTCTCCCTTTTGAGGATCAAAGCTGTAAGAAATTTCTACGGGTTTCCATTCATCTTTAGTCAAATCAAGAGATGCCTGCATATTAAATACAAGCTGACCCGTTTCCCGATTCAGCCAAGCGGAGAAAATTTTTTCAGAGGGGATATCATTCTTGGGCAATTTTTCCTTGGCTCTACGCAAAATTTCCAGGAACAGCTCAATATTCTGCCTGACAGGAACATCTACGATCTTGACGCGCATCTCCCACCTCTCTTTACCCTCATTGTAACCAGACAACAAAAAATTTGAAAGAAAAGAGTCTTATTCAAGCATATTAAGAGCTTTTTCGTGGCAGGCGACCAGAGCATGGACGATGCCGGAACGGACGCCCTCTTCTTCTAAGACTTTGAGGCCGGCAATCGTCGTTCCCCCTGGAGAGGCGATATTCAATTTCAGTTCGGCGGGATGTTTGCCGGTTTCCTTCATTAAAGCGACGGCGCCTTCCATTGTCATCAAGACGAATTCGCGCGCTTCTTGGGCAGTAAACCCTAAGTGAACTCCACCGTCGATCATCGCTTCTATCATGACAAGAACCAACCCTATACCTGAACCGCTCAGTGCGGTTAATGCCTCGATTTTATCCTCAGACATCCAAGCAACCAGCCCAATTCCTTCTAAAAGAGAATCTACGGCTTGTTTGATCTGAGGAGAGATGTGGGTATTTTCTGCGAGGCCAATGACGCCCTGGCCGTAAGCAAGAGCTAAATTCGGCATAGAACGGACAAGCACGCCTGTGGGAAAATTCTTTCTAAGCAGGGCAAGAGGTGTTCCTGCCAGGATGCTGATGAGAATTTTTTTCTCGGTTAAGGCACCTGAAGCGGCTTTTGCAAATGAGGCGAGATCCTTCGGCTTCATGGCAAGTAAGACCACATCGGCCTTTTCGATGCTATGGGTTAGATTTTCTTCGTAGGCAGCCCCAATCTCTTTTGCAACAGCTTGAGCCTTAAGTTTGTCGTGATCGTGTAGAAGGACGGAATGTTTCTTTGCAAAATGTTTCGCAAAGGCGCTCCCCATGACACCGCACCCGATAATTGCTACTTTCATTTTTACCTCTCAGAATCCGCATTGTAAATAGAGTTTAAGCTCGATCTGATCGATCGATTATAAGAGATTTTCCTATTTCGATATCTCTTGGGTCACTCCCGTAACCATCAGGGTCATTGAATGGCATTTCTATATAACCATGCTTCCGATAAAATTTATATGCATCTTTTGAAGCTTGGGTCAATAGCTTTTTGAAGCCTCTATGGGATAGCCAGCGTTCGCAGAGCGTTAAAAATTGACTTCCGAATCCCAGATTGCGGTAACGTTCATCAATTGCAATAATCCTTAGAGCAACTCTATTTTCGCGCCAAAGCTGAAGATGCGCATACCCAATTATTTCTACATTTTTATAGAAGACAAAATGGATGTGATCTTTATGTGTGAATGTCCAAGTAAATGGATCTGCTTTTGATTTAAAAAAACATTTTTGGCGCAAATCGCGAACTGCACTCCATTCTCGATCCGTCAATGCTTGTACGATCCGCCATCCCTCATATCCATCTTTCCCATCGATGCTTGCCACGAAGGCATCTTTCCCGTTGCAATATTGCAGAATGTCATGAGGAAATTTCAATGCTAATTCTACCTTGAGGTTAGCGTAGCTTTCGGCATCGGAGGGATGGGAGCGCATCCAATCGCGAAATTTCAAGTATCTGCTAATTTCAGTGTCGCCTTCCTGGTAAACATGCACTTGATGGGTCCGAACGTTCCCGCCTTTTTGAAAATATCTTCTAAAAGCCATCCCATACTCTCCTTTAGCCTCGTATCCCAGAGCCTCCATAGCCCCTGTCGCTTTATCGACTTCTTGAATATTACGCACAACAGGAAGGATGTCGATGATAGGTTTGGCGCTTAATCCAGGGACAGAGGTGGAGCCAATGTGATGAATCTCGATGCAATTGCACCCAAGGGCTTGTTTAATGCCTTCAGCCTCCGATTCAAATAATTCAGGCCACCGCGGATCATATTCAACAACCTCTATTTTTTTCATAATCTGAATCAATTGTATTTAATAAAACCGGAGGTTTCTTGCATTTTGAAACAGGAATCTTTGAATTCTAAGACAACATAACCTGCATTTTCAATCGAAAAGCCAGTATCATCCATCTCAAAAAGCGTGAGGAGCAGCGAACGGATCACTCCTCCATGCGAGATGATCAGGAGATTTTTTCCTGTTTGAGTTTGAGCGAGATTCATGAGAAATGGAAGAGCCCTGTTTGCCACTTCGGCCATTGTCTCCGAACCGGGAATCGTGCGATGGCCTGCCCTCTGATTCAGGGGCAACGACTTGGCTTCAGCGAATTGAGAGGCAAAAATTTGATGGTATTCCGATTGGGTGAGGCCCTCAGCGGAACCGTAGGATCCCTCTCTGAGCGCAGGTTCGAGGGATACCTCTTTTTGCAGATATTGGTTCAGGATACAAGCCGTCCGGTGAGCGCGGGAAAGGGGTGAAGAATAGATCTTTTCAAAATCCACCTCCTTTAACCGGATGCCGAGTTGATGCGCTTGTGATTCCCCTTCTTCGTCAAGCGGCTGATCGATCGAGCCTTGCAACCGTTTTTCCCGATTCCAGGCCGTTCGGCCGTGACGGACTAAATACAATCTAGCCATAAAGGACTATGCAAATTAAAAATAAATATGTAATCTCTGCCAAAGGCTAGGTTTTTGATGATAATCCCCTTTGGTAAAAAAAATCGAGAAGCAATTTTTTTTCGGCATTGGAAACTTGTTCTTGCCGTATCCTCTGTCGCAATTCTCCTCAGCTATTTTCTTTTAGACATTCCTTTTGCTGAAGCGTTTAAGCCTCTTCCCTCTTCCTGGAAAAGAGGCTTAAAATTTTTCACGAACATCATTGATCCTCAATACAATAATTACCTTTGGCCCCTCCTTTTTTTCCTCTTTAGGTATTTACTGAAAAAACAAGTCTGGTCCAACCGCTTTCTGTTGGTTGTTGTTTCTATTCCTATAGGAAATGTTTTCGTTTGGATCTTAAAGTTCCTGTTTGGCCGAGCCCGGCCGAAGCTTTTCTTTTCAGAACAGTTGTACGGGTTCTACTATTTTAAGACCGGATTCTTATTAGAGTCATTTCCCTCTGGACATGCTGCTTGCGTTGGTGCTATTTTTGGAGCCTTTAGCTGCCTTTATCCTCGCCTTTCCCCCCTTTTCCTGGTTGTGGGTTTTTTATTGGCGATGACACGCGTAGCACTAAACCTCCATTTTTTTGCCGATATCATTGCGGGATTTACAATCGGCCTTCTGGCGGCGCAATGGATTTATACCGTGATGAAAGAACAAAAAACTCAATTTTAAAAGGGAGTGAAAAAACCTATGAGCCATCCTTTCAAGTCAGAAGTAGAAAAAATCCGCAAAACAGATTATCCGGTTAACCCATTGATCCTGGACAGGTGGTCCCCCCGCTCGATGACCGGAGAAGAAATGAGTGACAAGGAATTGATGGGGCTCTTCGAAGCGGCGAGATGGGCTCCTTCTTCCTACAATAACCAGCCTTGGCGATTTCTCTACGCCAAGAGAAATACCCCTTCCTGGCGCCTCTTTTTCAACCTCATGATCGAATTCAACCAGGGATGGAGCAAGAATGCTGCTGCCCTCGTTCTCATCATTTCCGGGAAAAATTTTGAAAAAAACAACAAACCGTGCCACACCCATAGTTTTGATACGGGAGCCGCCTGGATGGCCCTGGCTTTAGAAGGGGCATCGAAAGGATACACTGTCCATGGAATGGAAGGATTTGATTATGAAAAAGCCAGGAAAGATCTGAACGTTCCTGACGATTACCAAGTCGAAGCGATGATCGCGATCGGCAAACGAGCGCCCGCGGATCAACTCCCCCCCGAACTTCAGCAAAGAGAGGTTCCAAGCATGAGAAAGCCTCTCCAAGAAATCGCGATCGAAGGCAAGTTCAAAACCACACAAAGCAAGGTCGCCTAAAGAACCGCCAAAAAAAATCGAGCAAGCCCTGTAACTTGCTCGATAACTTATACTTAAGATATATAGGCACCACTAGCGTCGTAGCCTATTTCCTCTTCAGGGACTTAATTACTTGCGAGAAGCAGCTTTTCGTGTTCTGCGAGTTTTGCGAGTTTTCGTTTTTCTAGCAGAAGCTTTTTTAGTTTTACGAGCTGTTTTTCGTGCCTTTTTTTTTGCCATAATATCCTCCTTGTTTGGATACATAGGACTTTAGGTTTAGTTTGCCTTTGAGTGGCAAGCTTCAATCCATTCATATCCTATAATTTTCAATATATAATAAAGACAAATTAATTTGAAAAAAAATTTTAAAACTGATTGATTATTGATTTCAAACAAACATATAAAAAAAGCGCTTAGAATATATTGTGAGGGCTATTTCGGTAATGAAAAAATTAATAAAAAAAATTAATTACGTAGATTGCATTAGTCTGGGTTTTAAGTATTTTCTTATTAAAGTTGGAATTCTAATACTTGATTTTAGCTTTTCAAATAATGGATTTCGAAGCATTCGCTTAATCCGAATCCTTAAAAATATCAGATCATTTAAATAAAGACAGAACTACTTAATGGCAATTTCTATCGATTTGATGATATCGCCTTGTTCAATTTTCTGAACGACTTCGAATCCCCCAACCGTTTGACCAAATACAGTATATTCCCCATCAAGATAAGGAATTTTCTCAAGTGTGATGTAGAACTGGGATCCGCTAGACCTCTTTTTGGGATTCACATGGTCGGGCAGCCGCGCCCATGCAAGAGCTCCTTGCACATGAGGCAATTTGATTTCAGATGGAACTGTGTAGCCAGGCCCTCCTCTCCCTGTGCCCTCGGGATCGCCGCCCTGAACAACAAAATTGGGGACAACTCGGTGAAATGCCAAGCCGTTGTAAAATCCTCCTTGGGCCAATTGGATAAAATTCGTCACGGATAAAGGAGCTTCTTTGGGATTGAGCTGACAAATGATGTCTCCTTTTGAGGTATGTATAATGGCTTGGTAAGACTTTCCCTCTTCAAAGAGAATCGATTTTGCCGGTTCGTTGAATTGCATCTTTTCTTCTCCTGAGAATAAATTGGGACTCATCAACAGTGCAGAAATCCATGAAAGTGCAAACGCGGTGTTTCTGAAAGCTCTAAGTTTCATAGCAATACCCTCCACACATATATCTAAGTCGTTATCCTAACGGGAATTGAAGTTTTAATCAAGCAGGAATAGGATGGGAATAGGTAGGTGAGCTAAAATATTTATGAAGAAATTCAAGGAGCTTTTCGATGAGATTTCGCACCGGACGACGAAGTCAATGTGGGAACACATGACTGAGAAGGCCGATGAGAAAGATCGCGAAAAGAACTTGAAGGTCATCATAAATATTTAACCGAACTTACTTAAAGTGAGTGTTTTTATGGTCCGATGGTGGGTCTTGCTACTTTTGCTGTGGCCGGCAGCAGCTTCTACACTGGGAGCGAACCCCCCCCAAGAAGCGCTTGAGGTTCAGAAAAAACCTTCTTTAGTGTTGTACTATTCGAGCTATTGTCCTCATTCTCAGAAAGTTTTGCATTATCTGAAAAAGATCCACAAAACCATCCCGATGAAGAACGTGAAAGACAATCCGCAATACAAAGAAGAGCTCGCTCGCGACGGAGGTCAGCTTCTGGTTCCTTGCCTCGTCATCGATGGAAAGGGACTTTATGATGCGGATACAATTATCGAGTGGTTGTCCCAACACCAGAACCAACTTCTTGAGTCTTCTAATTAATTTAAAATTAAATTATACCCTAAATAAATAAGAGGTGGTCCAGAACTATGCAAATTTCCAGCAACCCTAGAAGAGTGTTGAGCGTCTTTGTTCTAGCAATGCTCAATGTCTCGATCATGGCGAGCTTGCGCAATCTGCCCCTCGTAGCGGAATTTGGCCTCAGCGCGGTTTTCTTTTTCTTCCTCGTTGCCTTATTTTTTTTGGTCCCCTGCGCCCTCATTTCAGCTGAGCTTGCAACCGGATGGCCGAAATCGGGAGGGATTTACATTTGGGTCCGCGAAGGATTGGGCGACAAATGGGGATTCATGGCGATATGGATGCAATGGGTCCATAATGTGGCCTGGTATCCTGTGATCATGTCCTTTGTCGCGGTCACCCTCGCCTTTTTGGTTTCACCAGCTCTATCTGAAAATAAATTTTATGTTATCACCGTCATTCTTATCGGATTCTGGGGAATGACTTTACTGAATTATTTAGGGATAAAGACATCCGGCTGGTTTAGCACCATAGGCGTCATTGTGGGGACACTTGTGCCGGGTGTCTTTATTATTTTGCTGGGCATCTATTGGATCTCAAGCGGAAATCCGATACAAACCCAATTGAGCTGGAAGGCTGTTCTTCCTTCGATGCAGAATTTAGGAAATCTCGTCTTTTTAGCAGGACTGTTCCTCGCTTTTTCGGGTATGGAGGTCACTGCTTCCTATGCGAGCGATGTGCAAAAACCTCAGAAAAACTACCCCCGTGCCATTATTTTGGGAGCGGTGATCACTTTTACTCTTTTCATGCTGGGTTCTCTTTCGATTGCTTTTGT
>CAJCIW010000085.1 GCA_903970455.1 Verrucomicrobiota bacterium
GGAAGCGATTTGTAGCCACACACCCGTTCCAAGCAAAGCAGCGCACATTCCCAGGATAAGAACGATCGGCTCGGTGATAAACATGTCGGTATCAATGAGCCCGCGCTGCACGGTCTCCGAGACGTTGGCCCCGACAAAAAATGCACCGCTGAATTCAAAGATGGCGGCCACGATCACAGCTCTTTTCAAAGTCAAAGCGCCGGAGCCGACCGAAGTGCCCATCGCATTGGAAACATCGTTCGCGCCGATATTCCACGCCATGTAGAAACCGACGAGCAGCACTAGAATTTTTGAAATGACTGCGGTTTCCATTCCTTAGAGCGTTCTATTTGAGTTCCAAAATCATTCGAATGCGGTTGGCAAGCCGTTCGGAAAGGTGGGAAATTTCGCCAACTTCCTCAATGAGCCGCATCCAAAGAAAAAAAGCGGGTGTCGTTAACGTCTCACCGTAGGTAAAAAGTTGTTTCATCAGTTCCCGCCGCATTTTGTCGGCTTCATGTTCTTTATTGGCCGTTTGTTCAACCATCGCCTTGACTTTTTCAGCTTCGATCCCTCCAAAAGAGGATTCCAGAAGTTCATCGATCTCCTCGATGATTTGTTTCGCATCGAGAAACACAAGCTCGCTTTTCTTAAAAAAATCGATCAGGTCGTCGGTAAAGCTACGAAAACTTTCTATGGGGCGCAGTGTGAGGAGAATGCCGACTTCCTCAGCTTTGTCGGCGATGCTGTCTTGTACAGACAAAATTTCCAGAAAGTGGGCGCGATCCATAGGGAGGAAGATGCTTTTTGGCAGATGGTTCCGAATGTCGTTCTTCGTCAAGTCGGCTTCGTGCTCCATGCGGGAGAGATCGGCGACAAGCTTTTCGATCCTTTCCATGTCCATTTTGGAAAGAGCTTTAAAAATGTCAGACAATCTTTCCACGCACAAAGCGACTTTCTTCATGTGGCTTTGCAGGGGAGCAAATGGGGATTTTCCAAAGAGTCTGGCAATATTGAGCATAATGCAGTGGTTGAGTAGAGCAAATCGACATTCTAGGCTGTTGGCCTATTTCGTTCAAAGATTTTGAAAAATGACTTTTTTTTCAGCTTCGGTCAATTCACGAAAACCGCCTTCGGGAAGGGGCCCCAGGCGGAGGCCTCCGATGCGGATACGGGAAAGTTCGAGGAGATCGAGCCCTGCATTCTGCACGAGTAGACGCACTTCTCTTTTTTTCCCTTCTTTGACGACGACCTTTAGAGTGCCTTTGCGCACTTTTTCGACTTTAACAGGTCGGACCAAGCCGTTTTCGATGTAAGTCCCCTTAGAAATCGCTTTCAGATGAACGTCCGTGATTTCTTGGGAAGTTTTCACGAGATATTCTTTTGAGATATTCGACGAAGGGTGGATCACTTTATTCGCGAAGTTGCCGTCGTTAGTCACGAGGAGGAGGCCTGTGGTATCCCGGTCGAGCCTTCCTATGGTAAAAACGCGAAGATCAAGATGGGCAAAAAGATCGATAACGAGTTTTTTAGAGCCGACGCGGGTGTTTGAGCAGATGAAGCCGTGGGGTTTATTCAAGATGTAGTAAACTTTTCTTTCCTCCCCTTGGATCGGTTCTTCATCCACGAGAATCGTGTCGGAATCCCAATTCACAAGGGTCTGGGGAACCTTCACAACGGTTCCATTGACTTTGACCCGCCCTTCAAAAATGATCTCCTCAGCAGCGCGGCGCGATGCGATCCCAGCGGCAGCAAGGGCTTTACTTAATCTTTTTTTACTTTCCATGGAGGACATTTTAAAGGAGAGCGGTGATTACTGCAATGGTTTAAAATTTTTATTTGGTTATTTATTTTTCCTCACAAATGATAAACTAAGGCATGAGCAAGAAATCTGCGAAATTAATCATGATGCGGCATGGGGAATCGGAGTGGAACCGGCTCAACCTCTTTACCGGTTGGGTAGATATCCCTTTAAGCTTGAAAGGCGTCGAAGAGTCGATTCAGGGAGGTAAAAAAATTGCCGCTATCCCTGTCGATGTGATTTTTACTTCGACTCTCATCCGGGCGCAGATGACCGCCATGCTCGCCATGATGCACCATTCGAGCGGCAAGGTGCCTTGCGTCCAGCATCCCGATGAAGGGAAGCGGGAGGAATGGGCGCAAATTTATAGCGAATCAGTCAAAGAGAATTGCATTCCCGTATACAATGCCTGGGAATTGAATGAAAGAATGTACGGCAGGCTTCAGGGAATGAACAAGGAAGAAATGCGAGCAAAATTCGGAAACCAGCAAGTCCAGATTTGGCGGCGAAGTTTTGATGAGGCGCCTCCGGAAGGAGAAAGTTTAGCGATGACTGCCGCCCGCTCGATCCCTTATTTCAAAAACACGATTCTTCCCCTCTTGAAAGAAGGGAAAAATGTGTTCATCTCCGCTCATGGGAATTCTCTCAGGTCGATTGTGATGTTCCTAGATAATTTGACAAAAGAGGAAGTCGTGCATTTGGAGATGGCTACCGGAGATCCCCTCCTCTATACATTTGACGGCGAGGGGTGGAGCAAAGATGATATCTAGAGCATACCTCGATCACCACACGGTCACGCGTCCTTTGCCATCGTCTGTTGAAGCGATGATCCCTTTTTTTACCGACCAGTGGGGTTCCACTCTTTCTCCCCATCAAATGGGAGGAGATCTTCTCCCCGCATTGCATCAAGGAACGGAATCGATATTGAAAACACTTGGAGCAAAGAAAGAAGACCGTTTCTATTTTTTTTCTTCCCAAGCCGAGGCGATCACCCATCTTTACTATTCCCATTATTTCGAGAGCATCCGCGAAACAGGGAAAAACCATATCGTTACGACAAATATAGAAGAAGCTCCTGCTTTGATCTCTTTGAAACGGTTAGAGGAATTGGGATGCAGCGGAAAAATCGTTTCCGTCAACGGACAAGGACAGGTCACAAGGGGAGTTTTGGAGGAAGCGTTGCGGCCACGAACCTCTTTGGTGTCCCTTTGCTGGGCCAATGGATTGACCGGAGTCGTTCATCCCGTTGCAGATCTCGGGGAAGCCTGCAAGGGAAAAGGGGTTTCCATGCACGTCGACGCCAGCTATACGATCGGCAAGCACTACTTTCGGTTTGAAGACTTGAATGTCGATTACTTGACTTTCGATGGAAGCCTTCTCCATGCTCCGAAAGGAACAGCGGGACTGCTCGTGAAAGAAAAAGCGCTCTTTTCTTATCCTTTGGGGGCCATAATGGGTTTTCCCGTGGGAGGAATAGCCGCTTTGGCCGCAGCTCTCGAAGAAAACGATCAGATGTTTGATTATTTGTGTTTGGAAACACTCAGGCTGCGCGATAAATTAGAAAAAGGGATTGAAGAAGGTTTTCCGGGAGCACGCATTTTGTTCCGCGACGCGGAAAGACTGCCCAATTGCAGCGCGATAGCTTTTCCTGGAGTTTCCAGTGATGCGTTATTGTTCCTGCTCAACCGTAAAGGGGTTTACGCCTCTGTTGGCGGAGGTCATTGTCAGAAGCTTTCCCACGTTCTTGTCGCTTGCGGAGTCGATGACACATTAGCTCAATCCGCTTTAAGCTTTACCCTTTCTTTTGAAACGAAAGAAGAGGAGATCGACTACGCCATCAAGGCGGTCGTTGAAAGCGTGAACAAACTACAACGGTTAAGCGCGCGCATGATGGAGATCTCATGAGCGATCCCAAATTCACCCTCTCTTTTCCCTGGTCCCGCTATAGTAAAAAGCTCGCACAGAAAATTGAAAATCCGCGTCATG
>CAJCIW010000086.1 GCA_903970455.1 Verrucomicrobiota bacterium
TATGGTATCCGACGATCCTCTCTTTTATCGCTGGAACAGCGGCGTATTTGATAGACCCCGCTCTTGCTCAAAATAAGTGGTACCTGGTTGGCTGCATTCTCGTTATTTTCTGGGGAATTACTTTCGTCAACCTGTGTGGAATCCATGTATCGGCAAAGATAAATAGCTTTTGCGCCCTTATCGGTATGGTCTTTCCGATGTTCTTTCTGATTGTTCTTGGGGCTGTTTGGGTGTTCGCGGGTAATCCAGTTCAGATCAGCCTAACCCCCGACCAGTTATTTCCTTCATTGACGCAATCGACAAATTGGGTTGCCTTAATCGCCATCATGGCCTCTTTCCTTGGGATCGAACTCGCTGGCGTCCATGTCAATGATATTCAACATCCTCAGCGTAATTTCCCGAAAGCTATTCTCTATTCGAGCATGTTCATCTTGCTCACGATGATCTTTGGCTCTCTTGCGATTGCTTTTGTTCTTCCTGAGAAAGATATCAACCTCGTCGCAGGGGTGATTCAAGTCTTTAGCAATTTATTTGAATCATTTGGGATGAGGGGGCTCACTCCTGTCCTGGCCGTCTTGATCGTCGTCGGTTCGATTGGGGGGATCACGAACTGGCTGATCTCGCCTGCGAAGGGATTGATGCACGCTGCAGAATTCGGATACCTGCCTCCATTTTTCATGCGTAAGAACAAACATGGTGTCGCTCAGAATATTTTGATCTGTCAAGCTATCCTGGTCAGCTTGGTCTGCAGCATTTTTCTGCTTGTTCCCAGTGTCAACGCCTTCTATTGGTTCTTGACTGCCCTGAGCACTGAGCTCTATATGATCATGTACATTTTGATGTTCTTTTCTGCCTGCCGATTGCATTACAAGCATCTGAATCGTCCTAAAGCGTTTAGGATTCCCGGGAAGAGTTATGGGATGTGGACGACCTGTTTATTCGGAGTGTTTGGATGCCTGTGTACAATCCTTGTCAGTTTTTTCCCCCCGGACAACATCAACATTGGATCGCATACCCGTTACATTTTGATGATCTGTATCGGCAACGTGGTGAGCATTTCACCTGTGCTGCTGTTTTACCTTTATAAACGAAATTCGATTACCAGATAAAATCTACAAGAGTTCTAGAGTGGCGCGAAGCCCAACCATGACCTCTTCTGCATCGTTTTTCAAAAGCGTAGACCGTTTGTTGGATACGATAAAGAAATGGTCAATCGATTTGGAACAAAAGTCCAAGCCGATATTGGTGCAATAAGGGGAGATAGTCTGGAGCGGAAACCCTTCAGGCGCATTTCTTTGGAAAGCCGTCTTCATTTCGACCTCGTTAAAATTCATATCGCCCATCGCAATGACAGTTTCATTTGCCGATGCAAAAGAACCTGTATAGGCGGCAAATTCATCAGGGGCGGCGTTTCCCGGTTCTCCTGGCAAGTGACCATTGATCAAGCGGAGCGCTTCCCCCGTGTCTCTTCGAGTCAAACAGACATTCAATACCGTTCTTTCGTCTTTTGAAAAGATCTTTGAGATGCCGCTTCGGGAAGGATCGTAGTCTAATGTGCGTTTATCGTAGATGAAAATATTTTGGTCCTTAATGGGAACGTTTGAACTCAGAACGATGCCGTACTCCTCAGGCAGCTGCCTCTGCAGTTCGGTTAAAAAAGCTTCGCCGCATTCCTGCAATGAAATAACGCTCCTTGGATGGGTCGGATGGGCGAGCATCGATTTGATGCATTCGATCACATGCAGATCGCGAAAGGTGAGCTTGGATCCTTCTAAATAAACGTCCTCTTGAGCGATTAAAGAACGGGAAAGGCCTTGAGAATTCTTTTCGATCCAGCCCATATATATGGAATTAAGGACATTCCATGAGGCGATATGAAGGCCATCGATGGTCATACCAGTCGGGAGATGGTCTGAAGGAAATTGCCATTTCTCTTGGAGTTCCCCTACGAATTTTCCCATGGGGGCTTCAGCAGACTGAATAGAGAGAAGATTTGGCTGATAAGCGCTTTCGAAGCGCATTTTTCTCAGAGCGGGGCTTTTAAAGCTGCTCGGATGAGGAACTGTTTTTTCTAAAGGAATCGGCGAAGAAGAAGACGGCGAGGCTTGGATTGACAAGGGGGCAAGAATTAAACTCGTTAGAATGGGGTTAATTCTGGCTCTCATGATTTTCACCTATAAAAAATAAAAATATTATAGAGAGAACTGATATGATTTTCAAGTTAAGATGAAGTTAGAAAGTTCAAAAAAGCAAAAAATTTTTTCATTTAGTATTGAATAAAAAATTTAATCCTGAGAATGTGAGCTTGAAAAAGTTGATGAGGTTGTAGTCATTCCTACGGGAGAAAGAAAACAATCGAATCAAATGTTTTTATCGATGTTTGTAAAAAACAATTTGGAGGAAAAAACATGGCGAAAAGAAAAGCAAAAGCAAAAACAAAAACTGCAAAGAAAAGAAAACCAGCTAAGCGTTCTACTAAAAGAACAACTGCTAAACGCAAAGCTGCTCCGAAAAGAAAAGCCAGCAGAGCAAAAAAGAGACCCTCTGCAGCGATGATGAAGAAAAGTATGACGGGTGGAGAATCAGGAAGCTGTTCAACTTGTTAAACTAATTTTTTTTATCCAAACCTCGGAAGGCTTCCTTTCGGGGTTTTTTATTTCTTGAGAATTTTTAATAAAGAAGAGAAACAGTAGATCTTATTAGAGTCTTTTTGAACGAGTTTTGCTTTTTGCAGAGCCTTAAGCACATTTCCATTTCCTTTGAAAGAGGAACGGGAAAAGACAGGATTGTTAAAAAGAAAATGGAGAGTTTCTTTTTGCATCGAGGGAATTTTTTGTTTCATTTTATTCTCCAGAACCAGGAGTTGTTTAAATAGGCGAAGCGAGTTCCTGGTTTCTTGGAGCACTCCTTTTAAGAAAAAGGCGGCCCATGGCTCCCATCGATTGAGTCGTGTGGTGGTGAAGAGATTCTGAAAGTAGTGGAGCCGATGCTTTAAGAGAAAATTGCTCATGAAAAAAAAGGGGAGCGGAATCGCTTTTTCCCGATAAAGAAAAAGGGGAATTAACATTCTGGAAATCCGGCCGTTTCCATCCATAAAGGGATGGATGATCAAAAACTGGGCCAGCAGTAGGGCAAGCTGGAGAAGGGGTTCTCCTTCTTTTTTCTTCGAGTAGCGAAGAAGTTGCCTCATTAACTTTTCCACATTCTTTGCGGCAGGAGGATAAAAATACGCCTCTTCAATTTTACAACCATCCGGCCCAATCCAATTTTGCTGTTCTCGATAAAACCCGAGTTCTTTTTTATACCTGGTGGATTTCTTGGCCATTTTATGGATTTTGCAAAGCATCTCTTTGGAAAGAGGATGTTTTTTTACTCTCTTACATGCCCATAAGAGCGCTTTTCGATAATCGTCAACGAGAGCGAGCTTCGAGTTTTTCTTCCCTTTAGAGTGGAGAAAAAGCAGAAACTCCTTCAGCGTCGCCTTTACTTTTTGCGACTCAACAGAGGCAATCGCTTCAAGATGGACGAGTTGGGCAAGGAATAACTCCAAAGAAGGAGAATTCAGAATGACGTCATTGTATTTCTCGAGGTAGCGATTAGCTCTATTTACGAGTTTAGAGAGGGGATTTTTATGAAATTTCCTAGGAGGAAATGGATGCGGCCGAAATGGGACAATTTTTTTTTGATGGGGTGAGGTCATTGCATTTTTTCTTCACAGCTCAACCCCTTTATAAATATTCCATTGATTTTTGCGCGAAAACTGTTTGCTAATTCGAAAAAAAAACCTTGATCTTGTCAAAGAAGCTCCGTTTCCGCGGAGAGTTTTGTTCTTTTTCCAATTCGCCGAATTGCCGCATGAGCTCCTTCTGCTTGTCGCTTAAACTCACAGGTGTTTCTACGCTGACTTTCACAAGCATGTCCCCTTTTCCGCGACCGTGGACATTGGGGGAGCCCTCTCCTTTGACACGAAAAGTCTTTCCGTGCTGCGTTCCTTCGGGAATCGAAATGCGGCATGATCCGCCGTGCGGAGTGGGCAGCTCTTTTTTGCAGCCTAATGCCGCCTCGGAAAAACTGAGGGGCAATTCGACAAAGACATCATCTCCTTCCCTCTCAAAGACAGAATGTGGCTCGACGGTAATGAAAACGTAGAGGTCCCCGGCGGGCCCTCCTCCTTCACCGGCATCGCCGTAGCCTCCCATGCGAAGGCGCATGCCCGTGTCGACGCCCGGGGGGACTTTGATTTTTATATGCTGCTTGCTCTTAACGCGGCCTTCTCCATGGCATTCAGAGCAAGGATCGGTAATTGTCTT
>CAJCIW010000087.1 GCA_903970455.1 Verrucomicrobiota bacterium
CTCTCTGTGTCTGAGTTGATCGAAAAGGTTTCTGGCGATGGGATGCAGTTCTGGATCCATCATCTCGAGATTCTTATCCTTTTGCCAGGCGTTTTGCCAATTCGTTGAAGATAAGAGCATGAATCGGATAAAGACTATACCAATAGAATCTGCCCCAGAGTCCATTAGGGCGGAAGGATGCCGTTTGCTTGAGTGTGCCTCCTTTGCCTTCGGGAATGATCTCAAATTCTAGCCACGCTTCACCTGGCAATTTCATTTCAGCATAGAGAAGAAGACGATGATTTTTTTCATCCGCTAACAAAACGCGCCAGAAATCGAGAGCGTCCCCGACTTTAAGCCGCGTGGGATGAGTCCTGCCTCGTCGCAGTCCAATTCCTCCCACCAATTTATCGACAAACCCCCTGAATTTCCAAGCCCAATTCATCGCCGGCCAGCCTCGATCTCCTCCGAGAGCCCAAATC
The DNA here is from genome assembly GCA_903970455.1 of Verrucomicrobiota bacterium. Lineage (GTDB taxonomy): Bacteria > Chlamydiota > Chlamydiia > Chlamydiales > Rhabdochlamydiaceae > CAJCIW01. The sequence continues at coordinate 462 of CAJCIW010000087.1, forward strand.
CGTTTTTGCACTTCTTCGACGGGGGAAGAAAAAGGAATGGTGCGTTTATCGCTCAAGATCCCGAATTTTGGAACCTGGACATAAATGGAAAGATCTGGATTTAAAGAGGAGCCGCTTAACGTGTCTTTCCAGCTTGAAGGGACCCAATCTTCTTCGATACGACTGAAAGCGAGTTGCAGCGCCTCTTGATAAGTGAGGAGTTTTATAGGAAACAGCTTTTGAATTCGATTCTCTTTACAAACGGCATTATTGATCAGACTTTCCACAAGAAAATGGGCAAGTGAATAGCTCGTGCTGGTCACAAAATACAACCAATAGGAAGAGAGGCGTGGGGTAAGGAAGGGAACCGTAAAAATTTTTCGTCTCAACCCTCGCATTTTCGCGAAATTTAATAGAAGGTCTTTGTAACTCATTACATCGGGGCCACCAATCTCAAACGATTCACGGAAGCAGGCAGGATTCCCCAAAACAAGCGTCAAATAGGTTAGAACGTCGCGCACAGCGATCGGTTGGGTTAACTGCTTAAGCCATTTTGGGGCAACCATAACTGGTAGTTTTTCAACCAGATCTCGAATAATTTCAAACGAAGCACTTCCCGACCCGATGATGATTCCAGCCATCAAAATAGTCACAGGAACTTTTCCTTCCTGGAGTATTTCCCCTACCCTTTTTCTTGAGTTTAAATGACGGGAAAGTTGAGCTTCGTTTGACAGCCCGCCCAAGTAGATGATTTGTTTTGCTTGTGTGTTTTCCAGCCGTTCTGCAAAATTTTTCGCGGATGCAGCTTCTAACTCAGAAAATTTTGGGGAATAACTCATCGAATGCACTAGATAGTAAGCGGCATCGATGTCAAAAGGAATTTTTAATAAGGAAGAAGGATTAAGTAGGTCAGCTTCAATAACATGAATTTGAGAGGTGGAAATTTCAATCCGAGAACGGCTTCTTACCAGGGCGTATACTTCATGCCCATCCTCTACCAAGCGGGGAAGAAGGCGGGTTCCAATGTAGCCGTTCGCACCAGTAAGTAAAATTTTCATACCCTTCCTTTTAATACCTGACAAACAATTGTTGCAAGCATTGAGTAAATCGCTGGAGAGTGGTATTATCAAAGCCTAATTTTTAGGAAAAAATTTATTACTATGTCGACGGAAGAGCTCCTTAAGGAGCGTTCTGCTTATAAATACGGGTTCGTGACTGCCATTGAAACCGAGGCTTTACCGAAGGGTTTGAATGAAGGGGTTGTAAGGGCTATTTCTGAAAAGAAGAACGAGCCTCCATTTTTGCTTGATTTTCGGTTGCGTGCCTATGCGAAATTTTTGGAGATGAAAGAACCGGATTGGGCGAATCTCCGCTATCCGTCGATCGATTTACAGGAAATCTGCTACTACTCTGCCCCGAAGAAGAAGCAGTCGCTGAATAGTTTGGAAGAGGTGGATCCGGAAATTATCAAGACGTTTGCAAAGCTGGGCATCCCCTTGGATGAGCAAAAGCGGCTGATGAACGTGGCGATCGACGTGGTATTTGATTCGGTATCTTTGGGCACGACGTTTCAAAAGACACTCCAGGAAGCGGGAGTGGTTCTGTGTCCCATTTCGGAAGCGGTGCATCAATTTCCTGAGCTGATTGAAAAATATTTAGGAAGCGTGGTCCCGATCGGCGATAACTATTTTGCCGCTCTCAATTCCGCTGTTTTTTCAGATGGTTCTTTTGTGTATGTGCCCAAAGGGGTCCGGTGTCCGATCGAACTATCTACGTATTTTAGGATTAACGACAAGCAAAGCGGACAATTTGAAAGGACGCTCATCATCGCCGAAGAAGGGTCGTATGTCAGTTATTTGGAAGGGTGCACGGCTCCTGCATTCGATAATAACCAATTGCATGCGGCGGTTGTTGAGCTGGTCGCTATGGAGCGGGCTGAGATCAAGTATGCGACGGTGCAAAATTGGTATTCGGGCGATCCGAAGACGGGAGTGGGCGGAATTTATAATTTTGTTACGAAACGTGGGCGGGCTCAGGGCTACCGTTCGAAGATCACCTGGACGCAAGTCGAGGCGGGCGCTGCGATCACATGGAAATACCCAAGCTGTATTTTACAAGGGGATGAGTCTGTTGGCGAATTTTACTCTGTAGCGCTAACGACAGGAAAGATGCAAGCGGACACGGGAACGAAGATGATCCATTTGGGCAAAAAAACCCGTTCGACAATTGTTTCGAAGGGGATCTCAGCGGACAAATCGCACAACACTTATCGGGGGCTTGTGAAAATGGGGCCTCGAGCGGAAGGGGCGCGCAATTACACGCAGTGCGATTCGATGTTGGTCGGCAACTCTTGCTCTGCCAATACTTTCCCCTACATCGAAGTGGCCAATCAGACGGGGCAGGTCGAGCATGAAGCTTCCACTTCGAAGATGAATGAGGAGCAGCTGTTTTACTTGCAATCGCGTGGAATATCTAGGGAAGATGCGGTCAATATGATCATCAGTGGGTTTTGTAAAGATGTGATCCGCGAACTTCCGTTGGAATTTGCGGTCGAGGCGCAAAAACTCTTGGCACTTAAGTTGGAAAACTCAGTTGGATAGGTTTAAAAAAATGTTAGAAATAAAAGAATTAAAGGTCGATGTCGAAGGAAAGGCGATCTTAAAAGGATTAAATCTGAAGATCTGCCAAGGGGAGATCCATGCGCTGATGGGACCTAACGGTGCAGGAAAATCGACTCTTGCCAAGGTCCTTGCGGGCGATCCTTCCTATGAAGTTGTCGGTGGGGAAATCTTGTTTGAAACTCAGAACATTCTAGAAATGAGTCCTGAGGAAAGGGCGCATCTCGGATTGTTCATGGGTTTTCAATATCCTATAGAAATCCCCGGGATCTCAAACGTTCAATTTTTGCATGCCGCTTACAACGCCAAGCTCAAAGCCCATGGAAAAGCTGTTGTGACAGAGGAGGAGTTTCAAAAGATCCTCGATGAAAAGATGGCGCTGGTCGATGTGAAAAGCGAGTTTAAGCAGCGGAATCTCAACGAAGGCTTTTCCGGCGGAGAAAAAAAACGAAACGAAATTCTTCAGATGGCCGTCCTTGCGCCTAAGCTCGCGATTCTCGACGAAACGGATTCAGGATTGGACATCGATGCGATGCGCACTGTCGCCCAGGGTGTCAACACTTTGATGGGAACCGAAAATGGGTTGCTCCTCATCACGCACTATCAGCGGCTGCTCGATTATATCCGCCCTGATTTTGTGCATGTCGTCATCGATGGCGCGATCGTGCAATCGGGTGGGCCTGAATTGGCTATGGAACTCGAACAAAAAGGGTATGACTGGTGCAAGAATTTTTAACACAACTCCATCGGCTCTTCCAAACGAACGGTAATGCTTTTCGAGAAAAAAGCTGGGCAAGACTGCTCGAGCTTGGACTTCCGACGAAATCGGATGAGGCGTTCCGCTATGTGCCATTAAGAGAACTTTACAAGTCTTCTTTTGGATTCCCCCAGTTTGCTCCGATCGAAAAGGAAAGTTTTGCCGATGCGATTCTTCCGGAGTGTGTTCATTCCTATTTAGTATTTGTCGATGGGCATTTTTCTCCGGTTTTAAGCGATCTTTCCTCTCTTCCGCAGCAAATCGTCTTGCTGCCTTTAGAAGAAGCGATGCGTTCGCACGGAAGTTTTTTGCAGCAGCATTTGGCTCGCAGCCTTAAAGAAGAAAATGATCCTTTTGCCCTGCTTAATTTAGGGCTGCATCAAAAAGGGGTCTTCTTTTATCTTCCCCCCCATTTGCAGATGCCGTGCCCAGTCCAGGTCCTGTATCTTTTTACGGGAAATAATCCGGTTGTCTCTTGCCCGCGCTTGCATTTAGTTCTTGGAGCGCAGAGCAAGCTGAGCTGTGTGGCGACTTGTTATGGTCAGGGAACGCAGTTATTTGTTCCGGCGACTGAAATCACTCTGGAAGAAGGCGCTAAGCTGGAATGGATCCAGGCTGTCGAATGTCCTGCCGATTCGTGGCAATTGGAATCTGTGCGGGCTTCTTTGAAAAAGAATGCACGCCTTTGCGCAAGGAATTTTACCTTTGGCGCGAAAGCCGTCCGCCAAAGTTATCGGATCGTTCTGAAAGGAGAAGAGGCAAGTGCAGATCTCAATGGTTTGTGGGTGTTGAAAGGAAATCACACAGCGCACGTGCACGCCGTCGTTGAACACGAGGCTCCATCGACCCGCTCGATGCAGCTTTTTAAGGGGGTCCTCAGCGATGCAAGCCAATCGAGCTTTGAAGGGAAAATCCTCGTTCGAAAAGAGGCGCAAAAAACGGAAGCCTATCAGCTCAATAAGAATTTAATCCTAAGCCAGGGTGCGATCGCGAACAGCAAGCCGAATTTAGAAGTTTTTGCGGACGATGTTAAAGCCTCTCACGGCGCGACGGTGTCCCAACTGGACCCGGATCAACTTTTTTATTTAAGCACGCGCGGGATCGACCGGATCACAGCTCAACATCTTTTGGTCAGCGGTTTTTGTCGTGAAATGATCGAACAGATTCCTTATGATTCCCTTTTTCAGAAATTGGGGAGGAGATTGTTGTGAATCATCTAAAAGTTCGGCAAGAATTTCCGATGCTCCATCAGGTGATGCATGGCAAGCCGTTCATTTATTTGGATTCGGCTGCGACAGCGCAAAAGCCTCGCAGCGTCATTGAAACGATAAGCCGTTTTTATTCCGGGGAATATGGCACCGTGCATCGCTCCGTTTATGATTTTGCCAGCCAGGCCACCTCCCGTTACAACGAAGTGAGAAAAAAAGTAAAAGAATTTTTAAATGCCGCTTTTGAAGAGGAGATCGTTTTCACAAGAGGGACCACGGATGCGATCAATCTCGTCGCTTCTTCTTTTGGGAAAGCCTTTTTACAGCCTGGAGATGAAATCCTGATCACGGAAATGGAACATCATTCCAACATTGTTCCCTGGCAGATGATCTGCGAAGAAAGAGGGGCCCTTCTCAAAGCTGTTCCCATGAACGATCGGGGAGAACTGATTTTTGAAGCGTTTGAACAACTGCTGACTGACCGGACAAAACTCGTCAGCGTCGCGCATATCGCTAATGCGACAGGAACGTTGAATCCGATTGAGGAAATGATCCAGTGCGCCCACGCGCGCGGCGCGAAAGTATTGATTGATGGAGCCCAAAGCGCAGCCCATATGCCCGTCGATGTGCAAAAAATGAAAGCCGACTTTTTTGTGTTTTCAGGCCATAAGGCGTACGGCCCCACGGGCGTCGGAGTCTTATATGGTAAACGCGCGTTGCTTGAAAAGATGCCTCCTTACCAGGGGGGGGGAGATATGATCGATCAGGTGACGCTACAATCCTCAAGCTTTCAACATCCGCCGATGAAGTTCGAGGCGGGCACACCGATGATTGCCGAGGTGCTAGGGCTTGGCGAAGCGATCGATTTTATTGAATCTTTGGGGCGTCATCACATTGCTGCTTGGGAACACGACCTTCTCGAATATGCGACGAAACGTTTAAAAGAGATCAAAGGATTGCGCATCATCGGCACAGCCCCCAAAAAAGGCGCGATCATCAGCTTCATCATCGAGGATATACATCCTTTAGATATCGGGACCTTGCTCGACATTCGCGGCATAGCGGTGCGCACCGGTCAGCTTTGCGCCCAACCCACTCTTCAACGGTTCCATCTTTCTTCGATGGTGCGCGTCTCTTTTGGCATCTACAATACATTTGAAGAAATCGATACTTTCGTCGAAGCGCTCAAAGAAGTAATCCTTCTCTTGCGCCCATCTCTTTCCTATTGAGAAAGAGTTTGAAGACTTTCATGTCAGTTCGCTTACTTAGTAGAGGAGATCCCTCTCATTTTTTGGAATTGGGAATGGAAGGCTTATGGTCAATGTGTGTGTTCTGCTCATCGATACAACCAACTCGATATGTGGTCTTCCAATCGATCTAATTCCTCTCTCTCATCATGTTCAAATCAATGAAAGATTGAAGAGATCAGCCTATTGGAACCAAAAATTGATTATTAATCAATGTTTTTTAGAAAAAAAGAAAAAAACTCGGCCTGAATCGGCCGAGTTTCTTAAAGAATTCGATCAGAAATCAAAGCGTGCGCCAAAGGACCAGCCTTGCATAGACAGATCACCCTGATTGGCAAAGAATTTGCCGAAATTTGTGCCATCACAGAAGAAGGGGAATTGGTTTTGATTGAAATAAACATGGTTTTCCCATCCCACTTGAAGACCTAGGTGAAGACGGTCGCCGTTAAATTTCCAAT